>JAYGDG010000396.1:0-2213 GCA_046583015.1 Pirellulaceae bacterium
AGCGGAGATATCGTATGCCATTGCCAGTGGCCATGGAGACACGGATGTTCAGTTGGACCAACTTCAAGTGGGACCCAATTCAGTCGCGACCACCGACGCTCAAGGAGCTTACTGGCTCTCCTGGTTGCCGCCTGCGGAATATCGATTGCAGACCGTTGCCCAATCGAACTGGTCCGCCACTGCGCCCAGTGGTGGGATCAACACCGTCGTGTTGACCGCTGGCCAGGCCAGCGGCCAAATCGATTTTGGTCAGCAGGCAGCCCCAGGCTCTCCCTGGCAGAATCAGACAAACCCCAATGATGTCAACAAGGACTTGGCGTTGACTCCACTCGATGCGCTGATAGTGATCAACGACCTTAATGTGAATGGAGCTCGACAGCTGCCGAATCCGCCAGCCGAAGGGGAAGGGCCTCCTCCCTTTCCGGATGTCAATGGAGATGGCTATCTCACCCCGTCTGATGCCTTGGGGGTGATCAATGCCCTGAACTTGATCTGCTGTTCAGGGGAAGGAGCTGGGGAAGGTGAATCGGCAGGGGCGGACCAGGGTTCGCAGGCTGGATCGTCGGCTGAAGGGGAAGCCGCCTGGCTGTGGGCTCAGCCTGGTCACGGTCCCTGGAATCAGTCGCCGACAAGCAGCCGTCCAGTAGCGACCGAGGTGGGTGATCCATTGGCAAACGCTGACCATGACGTTGCCCTGGTGGCGGCGTCGTTTGAACTGGCTGTCCACCAGCAAGCTGCCAAAGTCTCTCACAAACCATCTTCCGGTCAGTGGGCTGACCAGGAGTCAGCCATGGATCCACTGCTGGAGTCTGTTGGCCCAGATTCCGCTCTCGAGGCGGTCTTTTTTGGACTCGGACTCGGTTGTACGCTCTGAGCCAGCCACTCACGGAGAGCTGCAGGAAGCGTCTCTAAAGGAGGGTGAGACTCTCCCCGGGTGTTTTCCTCCACATGTCAGCAAGCCCTCTGGGCAGGCTCCTGGGAGCGAAGGATTGATCTCGGGGAGGGCAGCTGGCCAAGGCCAGTATCGACGGGGCGAGCTAATCTGCTAGCAGCTAGAGGGCTGGCTGTTCAACGGTTCGGTTTGCTGGTTTAGTAGGCCCAGTTGAAGCCGAGTCGCAGTCCTTGCAGCCAGAAATCGGTATCGCGGAAGGCAAATGCTGGGAGAGCGTTGCCGGATAGGGTGCCGCCATTGAGTTGCGTAGTATTGACGCGGCGGTCAATTTGATCACCTGCCAGGCACATGCGTGACCAGTAGATGAAGGAGTAGCCGGCGGTCAGCTGGATGTTGTCGCGCCAATCGTAACCGACAGTCATCATCACTTCTGGAACGTAGACGAACTCGTTGCGTTCATAGTTGCCGATGTTGGTTGGCTGGGCCAGCAGGCCGCCTGCGGTGGTGGTCGGAGGACCGCCGGACGGGGTGACGGTGTTGGATCCGTTGATCATTACTTGTTGGTTCATATTGCCGAGGCTGATCTTTCCGAGCGCTTTGAAATGCACGTTACCGCGGTGGAAATTGGCACTTAGCCCAAGTGAACCACCATGGAAGGTGTTGCGAGCTTCGAATTGATCCATCGCGTCAACCGTTGTTCCGAACAAAGTCGAGCCGGTGTCTGTGACGGTTGAACTGCTGGTGACATCAATCAGGTCATCCAGGCGAGTTACGTGATAACCCATCAGGAATTCAGCTTCAAAGCCCCTGCCATCCCAGGCCGGACGCCGCAAGAACAACTCGCCGGTTATGAGATCATTGCGAGCGAGGGCCGTGATGCTGCCGTCGAGCGTGGATGGATCTGCGAGAGGGATAGCCTCTTCAAAGCCACTGCCCGTAGTGGCATCCAGAAAGGGCCTGGCCAGGAATCTGTCGCTGGAACCAATGTCGAACGTGGCAGTTTCAGAGAACTGGGGTGAGCTGGTTTCGACGGCCATCAAACGGACACCTAATCCCACGTCCCCGTCGACGCCCATCCAGCGACCGGCCGTAATTTGGCCGCCATTACGTACTTCGTTTCCTAAGTTGCCACCGAAGAGCGTTTCGGTTGTTGGGGCTCCGAGGACGCCACCGTCGGCCGGATCACTCGTGGTGACCAAAGCGGGAACGGATCGTGGTTTGCTCCAGGTCATCAAGTATTCAACGCTGCCAAACCAGTAGCCCGCTTCCCAGCTGCGCTGCATATCGCAGGTAGTGCATCGGCAGGTCCGTCGATGGTTCC
>JAYGDG010000408.1:0-7860 GCA_046583015.1 Pirellulaceae bacterium
CGCTAAAGTAGGTTCAGTCGTAGTAGCGAAAAAATCGCGGGCGCTCTTCACATTCTATCAGCTGCCAGCGCAGATACCACGAGTCATCGCAGGCAACGCAGCTTATCCCAGGATCAACAACATGCGAGTGCACCTTACCAACAGCAATCCCCGGCCCCACTGCTGGCAACTCTCGCGGAGGGTAATCGTAACCGTCTTCATTCTGTTGGCCTTTTTTCCCATGGTCAGCAGTCCTCTACCAGGCCGCCAGGCGCTGGCAGTAGAAGGCGCCGAAGGACCTCCAGTTGTCTTTTACGCGATGGGAGATATTCCCTACGTACCGGAAGAAGACAAATTATTGCCCCGGCAGATCGCCGAGATTCCTGACGATGCTCAGTTCCTGGTGCACCTGGGCGACATCAAAGATGGAGCCACCCCCTGTGATGAAACCATCTACCAGAAAGTAGCCAGCATGCTGGCAAAATCGAAGGTTCCCACGTTTATCATCCCGGGAGACAATGAGTGGAATGACTGTCAGAAACCTGACCAGGGCTGGAAGTACTGGCAAAAACATTTTCGCCGTTTCGATCAGCGCTGGAAGCACGATTTCCAACTATCTCGGTCCAAGAAACATGATGAGAACTTTGTTTTCGTCCACCGCCAAGTTCTCTTTGTCGGCTTGAATCTCGTCGGCGGACGTGTCCACGACCCGCAAGAGTGGAAGTCTCGGCACCGTGACAATCTCGACTGGACGACGGATGCCATCAAGCAACACGGAAAACAGGTCCATGCCATGGTGATCTTGGCTCATGCCAATCCACAACCAAGCCATGATGATTTCTTCAAGCCCCTGGTGACAGCAGCCCAACAGTTTGCCAAGCCGATCCTGTACCTGCACGGGGATGGCCATCGTTGGATCAAGGATCAACCCTGGGAAGCCAAGAACATCTTACGGGTCCAGGTCGATCAGGGAGGAAAGGCTCCCCCGCTCAAGATCACGATCCACAAGAATCCTGAGGAAACATTTCAATTTGATCGTCGCAAATAGCAGGCCGTCTGCTCTCGCAGAGGCCAGCTCTTATTCACGGCGAGTGACCAGAATCGTCGCCAGGTAGAAGAGGCCGACGAATGCCAGCAGGCCCTTGATCTGGTCAAAAAGAGTGCCACGGGTAAACCGTTGCCAGCCCGTTCCACTACCCAGACCATTACCTGGCACATCTGAGACAGGAACCATTTTGAAGCCTGCAGACGAATCCGCTGATGATTTCGAATGGGCCGATCGAACTGGTACGAGACGAAAATCCGACTTGCTGGTTGTTTCACCAGCAGACGTCTTCAGCGAATCTTGGGGAGAAAATGGCGACTGGTTTGTTGGCTCCAATTGAGCGACCGGGTCCGGGGTTAGCTCGTCCTGGTCGAGATCTGCAATGGGCAATCCCTCGGAAGCATTTTCAGCTTCAGCGGCCTGGTCTTCACCTTGTTTCTCCGGCAGACCGGCAGTCGGGGGAGCTTGTTCGCCATCCAAACTTGGGGATGCGAAGGGCAGCGGCTTGGCGGTCGGTCGGCTGGCCAGTTGCCCCAGGGGGTTCAATTGTTGCAGAAGCGGGTCAACAAACTGTTGTACTCGACCAGAATAACTGCCCGAGGTTGTCCCCCGCCCGGCTCCAAAAAGTACGCCGGATAATTCACCTTGCTCGTTAAAAATAGGGCCACCGCTGTCACCTTGCCTGGCTTCCACAGACAGTTCCAACATTTCATAAGGGAAATTTAAACCTGGTGCGACGTATTGAGTGCACTTCCCTGCAGTCATGCGGTATTGGCCCGAACCATATCCGGCGATCGCCAGTGGATCACCTGGTCTGGCTGCTCGAGCAGCAATCGGGACAGCATCAACCTTCGGAGTCCAGATCACCAGGGCTGCCAGATCCCAATTGCGATCTTTTTTCGCAACCCGAGCGGAACTACGAAAACCGTCCGGAAACGCCACGGTAATTTCCCCCTTGGCATCACGGATCACATGCCAGTTGGTAATTACGATACTGACTTTTTCGCTGCGCGCGATCAGTGTTCCAGATCCGTAGGACGTACCATTGCCGTCATCGACAATGATCCGTACTACAGCGGGATGAGGTGTCTGCCAGTTACTGCGAGACGCGTTCCAGGCACGTGGTTTGGATCCCTCCTCGGCAAACAAAGCAGGCTGAGCAGTCGCAACCAGGCATAAAGATATCAGCGAACAAATCATGGCCGCTCGAAAGCTGGCAGCGCAGCGAGATCTGTCCACGGACGTGGATGGTAGCGAAAAACAATAGAGAGTTCTTAAAACAATCACGAGTCGGTCCACAATACGAGAAACAAGTGTTAACAATTAACCCTGGTGCACATTCATATCATCGTCCGGACCTCGAGAAAAACCGTATGAATACAGCAGTTGACCGCATCTACCGTGCAACAGGAAAAACACGTATAGGCAGCATTTCGTCCGCTGCTATCGGCACAATCCGACCGACAAGAACACCCTTGGGATACCATCTGTACACGTTGTGGCAGTCGTATGGTGCAACGAGTCCACTGATCAAGAAAGGGCGGATCAGAACGATCAGAACAGTTCTTCCAATGGTTTCCCAGTGTTCTGAACTGCGTAGTGCGGGCGGCCCCGAGGATCCAGGTACGTGGTATCGAGCGGAACCCCCATGTGGCGATAAATAGTCGCTGTCAGGTCGCCAGGAGTTACCGGTCGGTTGCGAATCTGGCTACCATCGCGCTCAGTGGACCCAATCACCTGGCCGTGACGCAAGCCGCCTCCCGCCAGGACCATCGACATCACTACCGGCCAATGATTGCGACCATCGATACTTTCCTGAGTACCAATATTCGGCGTGCGTCCAAATTCACCCATGGCAATCACCAGTACATCGTCCAACAGGCCACGCTCTTCAAGGTCGGCAATCAGTGTCGTGTGCAGGTGATCGAACAATGGCAACAGCGGACCTAGCCCCTTGGAAATTCCTCCGTAAACACCTCCCGGAATTCCATGGTTATCCCAAGTCCCAGAGGCCGTGTGGTAACTCAAGTCAAGGGTCACGAAACTGACTCCCGCTTCCACCAGCCGTCGCGCCAACAGCGTTTGCTGACACCATAGATGCTTCCCATACCGGTCGCGACCCTGCTGGGGTTCTCGGCTCACATCGAGTGCTTGCTGGGCCCGTCGCCCCAACAACATGTCGACCGCTCGCTGACGGTAACTGTCCATGGCATCCATCGACCCTTCCAGGTCCAGGGACTGGCGAATACGATCGAACCCCTTGAGCAAGGCGGCTCGATCCTGGACGCGCTCGTGGGTCAAACCAGCGGGCAACTTGAACAGGTCTGCTCCCGAAGTCTGCCCCGTATCGACACCAACCTTGTCATAAATGGGTAAACGGGTTGCCTGGTTAGCAATGAAAGGATCATATTCTTTACCCAGGTAGCCGGCATAACCGACGTGTGTTGGATGACGCTGGAATGCCACATAAGGTGGCATCGAGGAATGGTTGGCACCATGATGCTTAGAGATAATCGAGGCAATCGCCGGGTACTTGTGGCCACGTGGATTAGTCCGTGGCGTGGCTGCCAGGTTGCCCGTCTGGAACACCATGTTCGGCTGGTGACTGCTCTTACGGGCGTCCACTGAACGAATCAGGGTCAGCTTGTCCATGATGGCTGCCTGCTTTGGCAAGTGTTCACAGATTTGCACACCCGGCAGTTTTGTCGAACGAACGCCAAACGGTCCGCGATTCTCGAACGGCCGATCTGGCTTGGGGTCCCAGGTATCGATATGACTGGGGCCACCGGCCATCCACAACAGGATGACACTCTTACCGCTCGCCATTGTCTGCCCGGAAGCTGCCGCCGCGCTGCGCATTTGCAGCAAACTCGGCAGGCTCAAGCCAGCCAAGCCGGCCATACTCGCCTTGAGCATGCCGCGACGGTCCAACACCGTGAGTCCTTCACGCTGGCGACCATTGAAATTAGCAAAGGCGTGATCTTGATGCATAAGTTCTGAGGTTAGAGGGCAGGTATTTACTCGCTGCTGCTGAATACGTCAGGTCCCAGCGGGCAGTCTCCTTACCAGAATATCGACCAAAGCCGGTAACTTCAAGCGAGAAATCCTCTGCCAGCACTGGCAGTGAATCTTTTCGTCGCTGGTTGAACATCTTCAAGGCCTTAGCCTACATTGATTTAGCCAAGTTGAACGTGGTAAAGTCGCCATGTCATTCCGGTTTGCCTGAAACGCGGTTCGCCGCCAAGCGATGCATCATGAGTCCAAATTCATCCGCACGAAGCAGCCGGCTCACCAGGTTTCGCATCCTTGCCATGCTGCTGGCAGCCACCCCGTTTCTCCTTTTGGAATTAACAGTTCGACTGTTCGGCTGGGGCTTGCCGCGCGAATCCTATGATCCCTACCTGGGTTTTGAATCCGTACAACCACTGTTCGTTCTTGACCAGCAACAGGAGAGTTATCAGGTTGCCGAGAGTCGTTTGGATTTTTTTCGCCCCGAGCAGTTCCCCGCTCGTAAATCAACCAACAGTTATCGAGTTTTTTGCCTTGGTGGCTCGACCGTCCAGGGCCGCCCCTATGCTCTGGAAACGGCTTTCAGCAGCTGGCTCCAGCTAAGCCTGCAAGCGGCGGCGCCCGAGCGACAATGGGAAGTGATCAACTGCGGGGGTATCTCCTATGCCAGTTACCGACTGGTGCCAATCCTGCAAGAGATTCTCGACTACCAGCCGGACCTGCTCATCCTCTACACGGGGCACAACGAGTTCCTGGAAGATCGCAGCTACTCTCGTTTCAAAGACCCTGCCTGGACCATGCGACTGCTGAGAAAGATTCGGTCCAACTGGCAAACGATCAACTGTCTTCGTCAACTCTGTTACCGGTCGCCAGGTCCAGCCCGTGCAGACTCCGCGCGGATCGTCATGCCAACGGAGGTCAAGGGATTGCTGGACCAGGCTCGTCTGCAGGATTATCACCACGATCCGCAGTGGCAGCGCGATGTAGTCGAACATTACCAGTTCAATTTGCAGCGGATGATTCGGCTAGCGAAACAGGCCAATATTCCGCTAATCCTGGTCAACCCGGTCTCTAATCTTAAAGACTGTCCACCCTTCAAGATCGAACCGGGAACAAAAGTTAGCGGGGCGGCCCAAGAAACATTCCAACAATTGTGGGACGAAGCCCAGCAATCCACGACCCTGGAATCACGGATCGAGAAGCTACAGGCCACCGTGAAACTCGACCCAAACCACGCTGGGATTCAATACCAGTTGGGGAAATGTTACGAAGCGGCCGGTCAGTTTGAGCAGGCCAAGGCCTCCTTACTGATGGCCAAGGACAAGGACGTCTGTCCGCTCAGAATGCTAGAATCGATGCACGCCAGGCTGCTCAGCACGGCCCGGCAAACCCGCACCCCTCTGGTCAACGCGCGGCAACTGCTGGAAGGCCAGTCTGCCGAAGGTATTACTGGCAACAAAGTGCTGCTGGATCATGTTCATCCGACCATTGAAGCCCATCAGTGGATTGCCGAAGCCTTGCTAGAGAAAATGATCCAACTGGAAATTCTCTCACCTCGAGAGAACTGGAAGACGGTTCAGGTCGAACGCTACCGGGAACACCTGGGTCAGTTACCGAAAGCCTACTACGAGCGGGGCAAGCAGCAGCTGGAAGGCCTGCGGTTGTGGACCCAGGGACGTGCAGGAGAATTGAATCTCCAGTCACCCGCTGAAGTATCCAAGGATCCAGCACCCTGATAGGTCAGGATCCTGGTCGTTTTACTTCTTCGACTTGGCTGACTTTTTCTGCTTAATCGCGCCGGTCCGCTGGGCCCACTTTGTCCAGGCTGCTGCCATGGCCTCGGTCCGCTCAGGATCCTGCTGGGCAAGATTTTGAGTCTCCGTCCGATCGGCAACCACATCATACAGTTCCCACTTGCGGACCAGTTTATCCCACACGCACTTCCACTTCCCCTGGCGGATGGCCCGGTTGCCGGACCATTCCCAGCACAACATGTCATGGGCAAGGCGTTCTTTACCCTGGAAAATCGGTACCAGGGACTTACCTTCCAGCGGCATGATTTGCTGACCCTTGAATTGCTGAGGATACTTGGCACCGGCCATTTCCATGAAGGTTGGCATGAAGTCAATCAAATGGCCGACCTGGTTGGTCATCGTGGCTGGCTTCACCGTGGCAGGCCAGCGGGCAATCAGTGGCGTGCTGATCCCTCCTTCATGAACCCAGCTCTTGTAACGGCGAAAAGGAGCATTTTGAGCCCAGCCCCAGGCAGGTCCCACGGCCGTGTAGTATTGCTTGGGTCCCGGCACAGCCTGGGTATTTCGTCCACCCGGCTCTTCCGCACAGCCCCCATTGTCCGAGAGGAACATTACCAGGGTATTTTGTTCAACCCCTGCATCGGTGAGAGTCTTCAAGATCCGGCCAATGTTCTGGTCCATGCAATCGATCATCGCCGCGTAGACCGCCATGCGAAGATCCTCCCAGGAGTGATTAGCCGTCTCCCAAGAATAGCTGCGTGAATCGGTAGCGGAAAGCTGCCAGTTCGGATCAATTAGTCCCATCTTCAATTGCCGCTGAAGTCGCTCTTTGCGCAGCTTCTCCCAGCCCATCATGTACTTGCCACGGTACTTGGCAATGTCTTCCGGTTTAGCGTGCAGTGGGTAATGGGGTGCGGTATAGGTGACGTGGACAAAAAATGGCTTCTTATTAGCAGCGAACGTCTTGATTTGCTGCACGGCATGGTCGGTAAACGCATCGGTCGTGTAATAATCATCCGGAAACTCCGTGATTTTCTTGTCATCGTGACCAAACGATCGCACCCTTGCTCCTTTGAAGGGAGGGTCACGCTGCTGCGGGTCAAAAAAGTTGCAACAACCATCGAGCAGCCCGTAGTAGGCATCAAAACCACGGTGAAAGGGATGGGTCGTCGCGCCAGCTCCCAGGTGCCATTTACCACTTAATGATGTCTGGTATCCTGCGGCCCCTAAAACTTCGGCCAGCGTGACCATATTGGTTTTCAGTAAACCACCTTGTGGCCGCGGATAAAGCCCCGTGATCAAGGCAGCTCGGGTCGTCGTACACTTGGCACAATTATAGAACTGCGTAAACCGCATTCCTTCAGCAGCCATCTTATTGAGATTGGGCGTCTGCACCTCACCTCCATAACAACCGATGTCCGAAAACCCCATGTCGTCGGCCATGATGAGCACGATGTTGGGACGGTCGTCGGCAGCAGAGGCCATCGGTAACAGGGAAGAGCTAACGAAAAGCAACAAGATCGCAACGAGGCGTTTCATGATTGAGGGCCTTTTGCAGCTAGAAGATTTGAGTCCTGACAATTCCTTGAGTCTACTTGGGCCAGCGGGCGGGGTCTACTGCGGAGCAACTGGCAACCAGGGTTCGGCGGGTGCCGCGCTCTGCCGCGTGCTGTACAATGTAATGCTGCCGTGAACTTCCAAACACCAACTTGTCGGGAACCGTTCCATTGACTCAGCCTGTTGAATGCAAAAAAAACGTGCCCAGCGGGACGATTGTCATTAACCGTCCTGACAAGCGTAACGCCCTCTCACGTCATTGCATGCTGCAAATAAGACAGGCCCTGGAAGATTTCCACCAGGAACGCAGTGTACGAGCAGTCATTTTAATCGGTGCCGGAAAAGCGTTTTGTTCCGGCATGGACTTGCAGGAAATGCAGGAGACCAACAAGGAGCCGGACCCGCAGGCGCAGTGGCACGAAGATACGCAGCAGTACAAGCAACTGGTGGAAGTCATGTTGCGGTTCCCCAAACCACTGATCGCGGCCGTCAATGGCCCGGCAGTCGCAGGTGGAG
>JAYGDG010000154.1:0-2593 GCA_046583015.1 Pirellulaceae bacterium
ACTGCCGCTGACAGAGTCAGCCAGCGGACGTTGGTATACAACTTTTCCGCTTCCCGCTCACTTGACTCGACGACGGCATGTTCCACCTCACCGAGTGGCCGGCCGACACTTTCGCACATTACTCTTAGGACGTTCGACGCAACTGAAGGAAGAGAAGTACAGGCCTTGTTAACGCGTTGTATAAACTTCAAGGCAGCTTCAGGTCTTTCCTGCTCTGTTAGATTCTGTTGCTCGTCAAAGAAGCGATCCGCCAGGTTCCCCACCTCGACCTTTAGTTCCTCGGGGAAGACTCGTATTTGCCGTAAACCAAGAAATCGTTCGACGATAAATGTCACGGTAATCAGTGACATCAGAACGATCGGAATCATGAACCAGGAGCCTTCTACGAGCAACGACAGGATATTGATCCCATCACCCGACTTGGCGCTCAGGTTCTCGTCCGCTGCATCATCCGTATCACTTAACTGCCCGGCCACGGGGCCGGCCTCGGCTTCTTGCGTGGTCGTTTCCTCGGAGGCCGCGTTGTCACCCTGGTAAGAGAGGGCGTGATTGGTACAGACCAGCGCTGTCGCCAGCATGCTTACCAGCAACCAGCCGCGCAGTCTTCGTGTTGAACTTTGAGTGTTCGTTGTTCTCCAGACCATTTGCCTCTTTCCTCTTGCCCCTGCACCGTTAACCAGCGACCCCTGCGATGGTGTCGTCCTGAAATCGCCTTGACAGCAAGCGAACACCGCTACGGATCGCTTGTTTTGCTCCTGAGCTCTCTATTGTAACACTAGAGAGAAGAAAGTGCTTCGAGCCTTTTCTTAGCCAGGACAGCTTCGCCACTTTTCGGGTGACTTTGCACCACGTAGCTATAGTATTTCCGTGCATCAGTAATCCACTTTTTTCTCTCTGCTGCCGTTTTGCTTTCCTGGGCCTGGACACCACAACAGCGGCCGGCTTCCAAGGCCGCCTTGCTTTGCCAGCTTTTCACGTCGGCTGCCGCCTCGGCACCACCAAACCCGTACATCACGCGCTGGAAGTGGCGGACCGCCTGGGCAAACTTCTTTTGCTCAAACTCAACTTCGCCCATCATGAAGCGGGCTCGAGCCCCGACCGCGGTGCGAGATTCCGTGGCAGCTTCTTCGTAAGCCTGCAGAGCCAGATCGAATTTCTTGAGCTGATGTTGTGCCCAGCCAATTTCGTAATGGGTTTCCGACAGGTAGCTGGACTTGGCAAATTCTTTGGGAATCGTTTCCAGGATGGCCAGGCTTTCCTGCCAGCGTTTCAACTGGGCTGCCGACTGGCCGGCGTGTAACCTGGTTAGCACTTGAAACAGGGGCGAGGAGAGTTCCACGTCCAGCAATTTCTCAAACGCTGGTAGTGCTTCTTCATACTTTTTCAATTTAAAAAGACTCTCCGCCTGCATGAACGTCCCGTCATGGAACAGGCGTCCTTGCGGTGATCGTTTTAGTTGTGCATTAAACTGTGCCAAAGCCTCTGTGAATTTTTTCTGCTGGTAATAGGCCCAGCCAAGTTTGTGGAGCAGATTCTCCTGCAACTCACCAGTCGGCTTTTGTCCAATCGCCTTCTGGTACTGGGCGATGGCTGCGGCGTACTTCTTCTGCTGGTATTGATCTTCCCCCAGTCGGAAGCAGGTATCGGCGATAAAACTACTGTTGGGATACTCCTTGGCCAGTCGATTAAAGATGTCCGTTGACCGGTCAATCTTCTCCAGGGACCGATAGGCCCAGGCCAGTTCGTACAGTACCGTATCGGTGTTGGCAAATTCAGCCTTGGCAGCAAGTAATGCTTCGAATGACTTGGCGGCAGCCGTATGCTGCTTGAGGGCGACCTCGGCCAGGCCCCGTTCATAGAAACCATCGAGCTTATCGGCGTCCGATGGACTCAGTTTCATGAAGGCTACTACATCGTCGATCGTCTGCTGATATTTCTTGGCCTGCCGGTAACACATGGCACGTCCCAACAGTCCAGGCGCTGCTAATTGATGCTTGGCATACCCATCAATCAGCAAGGAAAAGCTCTTGGCTGCCGGATCAAACTTGCGCGTCTCCAAATGGCTCCAACCCTGACCATACAAGGCGTATGGCACAAAGACCGATTTAGGCCACTCGGTAATGACTCGCTGATACTCCGCGATGGATGCGAGATATTGATCCGCTGCATAAAGATATTCGCCCAACCGGTAATGTGCCTGATCGAGCACGTGACTCTCGGGGAAATCCTTGATCAACCTCTGCACCGTCCCAGTCGCTGCCGGTAATTGCTGCGCTTTGTGCTGGGCACGCGACAAGAACAACAAGGTCTCATCCGCCTGACGCCAGGTGGCATCTGCCGCCAGGGCCGCTTGCAGGGCGGTGATGGCGGCCGGGTATTGATCCTGGGAAAATTGACTGGCTCCCAGCAGGAACCGGGCTTCCGCAATGGCTGCGGGTTGCTTCAGTTGTCCTGCCAGTTTCTCCGTCCAGGCTACCGTCTCCGGATATTTTTGCTGGGCATAAAGGACCACCGCCAGCCGCAGTTTCCAGACCAGGATCTCGCGGTGTTGAGCATAACCATCGACCAATTCACGGTATTGTTTTTCCGCTGC
>JAYGDG010000440.1:0-31299 GCA_046583015.1 Pirellulaceae bacterium
AATAGTAAACCGCCAGTTTCTCGAATTCCTCGGCATTGCGGCGCGCCTCAGCACTGGGTGAAATCTTCACGTACGGCTGCCGCTGGTAATCCCTGGTCTCCCATACGAGCATCCCGGGGCCCGTACTCTCCAGGAAAGCACGTACACCGGCAAGGAACAACGTCAACTTTAATCCGCTTTGAACGTCGACATACAAGGCCACGGGCAAGCGATACAACTGTGCTGGGAAAAAATCCTCGAGAGCATCTTCCACGTCACCCTCGGCCTCCGTGACGGCCTTGACAAGGTCTTGCCAGAGAGAATCCCGGTCGACGTAAACAGAAATCCCTTTCCCAATCCAACTTAATGGGTTCACCTTGATCTGGGGAGCAATCAGCCGCAGCATGTTGGTGTTCTGCTGCAACATCTCCGACTTGGTATTAATCGCCAGGGCCCAGTGTAAGATCGACTCGGGATGGATATCTCCAAAGTCAGCAGCCATTTCAACTCCCCTGGAAACCGCGATAAATTCCCGGTAATCACTGTTGTCAATCAAGGGCATCACGGTCACGTCCGTGGCCAGCTTCGATTTCGTAACCTGGAATCGCACCGCGATGGGATCAAAGAAATTACTCCAGAAACGTTGGTAACCATCGCGCCAGCGCCCGTACAACTGGGCTTCCTCCCTGGTCACGTGTTCCATTTCCAGTTCCACGATCGGTGTCTGGAAATCGAGCGTCCCATACACGGCCGAATGCACTCCGCTGTCCAGCATGCGCAACACGCCTGCATCCGGCAGGCCTGCATCAACCGTAACCAGGTCACTGCTGATTTCCCCCCGCACCAATGCATCCAGGTGACTCGCCTGTAATTCCGCCATGGTGGCAGTAGCTCGCGTGCGGCGGGAACTGCCAATGCGCCAGCGAGGACCACACCAGCGCCGAATCGTCTTGTCGGAAATCAGCATCAGGGCTGTCTCCTGTCCGTCTCCCAACGGATAACGCTGCCGGAAAAACGTGTATTCCGACAACTTGCCCAGGGCAGTTCGCGTTCCTTGGTGGGTTTCTATCAGTCGCTGTAACTGGGCCAGGGAATTGGTAATCACGACCGTCTTGCCGAGTGTGGCTGCGAAACTACAGATCACCCGGTCCGGTGATTTCATACCGGTGTAGGAAACATCCGCCAATTCGCCGGCCACCGATTTGGCCGTCTTGTACTGACCGCCACGAGCCGCCAGTTGGGCATCGATGAATTTACGCACCAATGCCGTACTTTTCGCTTCCAACAAGATCGCCACGTCGGCACCGGTGCGCAAGTAAGGATCCGAACCGGTTAAAGCAACACTGTTGATCATTGTAGGACCCAGTAAGCGTGCGCCCGCATCCAGAGACAAACACAACTGCCGTTCATAACGTTCTCGAACCGAGGCCGTCTCTCCACGAGGCTCGGCCAAGGTCAACAAGGGTGCCCCCTGCTCGGACATTTCATCTGCCAGGGTGACCAGGGCCTTGAAACTCGGGAAAAAGATGACGTGCTGGTCATCCGGAATGTTACCTGCCAGGGCGTCCCGCCTGGGATTCAACCCCTTGATAGCCGGCGCCCAGTCAAACTCCCGTACCGTGATGCCCTCGATGGACTCCAACACGATCGTCTCCTGGGCCTGTTTACTGGTCGGCAATTGACGATCCAACTGAAGATTTTCGCTCAGCGCGCGGCCACCACTAAACAACGCATAGGTCTCCTCCAGGTCACTGCCCCGATTCCCAAAGAAGCGCCGATTGACTCGTAGATTCGGTTTCACTTGCTTGAGCAAGCCAGCCGTCTGACGGATTTGGTGGCGGTACCAGGCGCTACCGGTCGCTTGCTGGCGAAACAACCGTGTGTAGTGATCGAGTTTTGCCTGCAGAAACGGTACCCGCTGCTTCTTCTCTGCCGAAGTGACTGGCAAGACAAATTTCAGTTTGGCATAGCCGCTATAATCTGCCTTAGGCCAGTAAAGCCAGCCAACCACGTCTTTGCTGGCCGTCGTATGCACCAGCAACTGAGGGCCACGCGGTGCGACAGCGGCATCATCTACGGCATCATCTACAGTTTCAACTACGGCAGGCGCAATAGCTCCTCTCCAAAAAGGTTCAAATCCTCGTACGTAGGCTTCACCCCCGTCCTCCAGCCTCACCTGGGGAACCAACGCTTGCACGTGGTCCCAAGGAATGTTCGTCCGCTCAAGGGGTGTCGGACCAGGCAACTTGCCATCCACGAATTTCAACTGGTTGATGCTGGTGGAAAAGTAGAGATCCGCACCCGAAGCGGATGGTGGGGCCAACGTAGTGCAAGCAATCACAATCCCGACAACTTTAACCAGTCGTACGAACATAACTTGAATTCCTTCTGTTTGTTGTTTTCTGTTTCGTGGCCGACACTCCGCCCACGCTCCAACAGCTTAACGAATCAGGTGACTGGAACCAGCCTGACTGGAGAAAACACCGAGAAAAAACACTTGGGTTTCTCTAGACCGGTCGTGTCAGCCGCTGCTCTCTCCCTGAACCGGAACCCGGTTTCCGCCGAAAGCCCCCGGCCAGCCCCCGAAACGGGCGATCAACTGATCGATTGTTGCCGTTCGCTGCAACGTATCAGATAAAGCCAGTACCAAACGCCGGTACTGATCAATCTCCTCTGCGGTGAGTTGCCGACCGCGGCGATCCCTTAACCATTTGCGACAAACCTGGTAACCACCAACTTCAAATTCCCAGACCGCCGGCGGCACCTGCTCAAAATGGCTGTCAGAATTAATCCAGACGGACTCTCCCTGGTACTTCGGAAACGAAGCCGTCACCATCACCCCGTCGTCGGATTGCTCCCCAGCGGTTCGGAAGCGAGCAACATTTCCTGCCGCCTCCTCTCGCAACAAGTGCCCCTGCACCAGTTTCCCCCCCTCACTAGCTAACAAGCGGAACAATTCGCTACTCTCTGGCAAAAACAGGCGGGGAAAGTCAATGCGCAGCCAGGTTGCATAACGTTGACGATACTCCAGGGAATGAAACTGGGCATAGATCATATGGAACACATCCAGCGGTCCACAGTTTTGTTGGAGATCACCACTGCCAAAACTAAGCCACTGCCAGCCATACTGGTCAGTCAACCGAGCGATCAAGCCCGCGGAAAAATTCGCCACCGGCTGCGGAGATCCCTGGCCATCTTCGACCGCCAGGTAGAGTGGAAAGATTGATTCACTGCCACGGTTATCCGAACGAATCAAGCCATCCAGGCAAATACCATCAGTCACCCAAAAAAAGTTACAGGGACGCGAGGGCAACATCTGGCGTCGTGCCACCAGCGCCAGGTTCGGCAAATCTAACATGTGCTTCATCATCGACGTCCGTGGCCAGTCAATCATCCAGGGGGCCCAGTAGACCGAGCGACGGTCAAAAGGTCGATAGAAGCAGGTCTGCAGACGGTTTCGCCACTGCGGATCGGCAGACATTTTGGCTCGAGCTGCTGTCAATTTCCAACTACGAGTATCACCCGGGGGATATTTCGACGAACGGCTATTGGTAAAAAACTGTTCTCGCAACTCTGTATCACTGACTTCCGAATCGCGAAACAACTCCAGTCGGGCGAGTATTTCTCGCGCTTCAAATCCCACCACCAGCCCGTCTCGAGCAGTCACGGCAGCCGTACTGCGCTGGGTCATCACATCGCAGAGGGAAAAGCCGGCCAGGTATTCATCGCTCATCTGGTCATCATGCGGCACCAGGAAATAATAGGGATCCTTCGGCGTGAGCGACGAAAACTTGATTTCGTCTGCAGGAGTTGTTGTCGCTGCCTGCAAGGCAGCCAGTTTCTGGGCTGCAGAGCCCCACAAGTCAGACTGTTCAACGGTAACCTGCTCTGCCTGAGGGTTCGCGCGACAAAACAGTCCAATGGCAATTCCCGAACTAATCGGAAAGACATTTTCGTCAGGTCCACCATCGGGACAACGTTCCTTCTTCTTCTGGTTTCCGTGCAAGTCAACGATCTTAATGCTGCTAAACGTTTCGTGGAGTGACTGCCGTAGGCCCCGGAAACTTGGCCCATCCAGGTAGCCATGATTGGTGACCAGGCCAATCAGACCGTAACCGGCCTGTTCGATTTTCCAGTGGCAATAGCGCAAGAACTTCACGTAATCATCTTGCAACCAGACTTTGCGCTCTCCCAGCGGCTCACCGTTGACCTGGTAGTAATTGGTCAGCGGGTTCAGCTGACTACTGGTCCCGGTCGGCGGCTGGCCACGCAGCAACTGCCCCATCCAGGGCACGTCATGCATGGAAACTCCTGAGAATGGCGGATTTCCAAGAATCACCGTAAACTGCTCGTGCCATCGCAGCTGCTCCAGGGTCTGCAGGTGGTCCTGCAATGGCTGGTCGTTCACTCCCTCCGCGAGTGGCTCAGCGAGCGTATCGATGACGTGCAACGGCAACTGCCCTGCCTCGTGAAAACGGAAACCGGTCTCGGCCAGTTTTTGAATGATCATGACTTGGCCCAGCAGCGCGGCCGGCAACATCAACTCGAATCCCGTCAGCCTTGGCAACAGGTATTGCGGAACATACTGGTTCCAGCGCTGCTGTGACTCGGTCTTGCTTAAACCCTCTTGGTTCCAGGCAGCGGTCATCTTACGAAAAACCTGTTCGATCACTTCAATCAAGAAGACCCCGGTGCCGGCCGCCGGATCGAGAATCTGGATTGAGGGGCTCGCTTCCTCAGTGGTCTTGTTCCCGTTTGGAGCTAAACCAGTCGACCCGGGAAAGGCTGCCGAGATTTGTTGATCGACTGCTTGCACTATCCAGCGAACAAGGGTTGAGGGTGTATAAAAGACGCCATTGTCAGTTCGACAAGTGGGATCATAGTCGGCCAGGAATTCTTCAAATGACGGTGCTTCGAGACCCTGGTTGCCGACAGTAAACGCTGCTGACAGCCGCCCCTCTGCAAGCCATTGTCGAACCACGGGCAACTGGAAGATTCTGGTCCAGAAAGGATTGGCATTTTTTCGCAGCCAGTCCCAGGCCACTGGGGAAGGAGCAGTTGACCCCTGGGAGAGCACGTAAGCATCCATGCAAACCAGCGCTTGCGCCACGGCCTCCACGACCTGCTCCTGTTTCCAAGGGCGCCCGGTCACTCCCTGTAACCACACCCGGGCCGACTCCCAGAGCGGTTGTTCTTGCTCCGTATCTGCTGCCGTGCTAATGTGAGCAGAGAGGTTTTTAGCAGTGCTGGACAAAGACTGCGTGAGACTTGCTGACATCTCCCTGGCGCCTTCCTTGTTGACCGGTAACGATTGACATTCCATTAATTTCAATCGCCCCTGTTGAGGATCAGGCCTATTGTCGCAGATATATTGACATGCGAGAAGTTTGAATCGCTGCTTTTGTTTTACGGGTATCCAACCTGTTTCCCTTTTACCAACGGATAGCAAGCTTGTGAATCAATCGGCGGAGAGTGGCATCGACAGCCAAAAAGGAAACCTGCTGCTGATCATCCTGAAGGCCTTACGGCCACACCAGTGGATCAAGAACAGCCTGCTGATCGTACCGCTGGTGCTGGCGCACCAGCTGGCAACCCAGGAAAACCTGCTGCAATTGCTGTTCGCGTTCATTTCGTTCAGCGGGGTCGCCTCGGCCATGTACCTGGTTAATGACATGGTCGACCTGCAGGCGGATCGCAGTCATCCCAACAAACGTTCTCGACCGATTGCCTCCGGGCAACTGTCGATCCCACGAGCCCTGTTGCTAACCGTTACACTGGGCGCCCTTAGTTTATTGACTGCCTTCCTGGCACTCTCACCGCAGTTCGGACTGATCCTGATCCTCTACCTGGTTGCCAGTGGTTGTTATTCCCTCTGGCTTAAACGGATCGCGATCGTTGACGTGTTATTACTGGCCAGTCTCTACACGACGCGAATCCTGGCCGGTGGACTGGCTGTTGATGTGGCAGTTTCCGAGTGGCTGATCGCCTTTTCCATGTTCCTGTTTACCTCGCTGGCTTTCGCAAAACGGTATGTCGAGTTGACGTCGATCGACGAAAACGCAGCAGACGTGCTGGCCGTCCGTCGCCGCGGCTATCAACGGGCCGACTCAGAAATTATCGAGACCATGGGAATGACATCCGGGTACCTGGCAGTGCTCGTACTGGCACTTTACATCAACAGTAAAGAAATGTTCGATCTCTATCACAATAACTGGGCTCTCTGGATAATCTGTGTGCTATTATTGTACTGGTTAAGTCGTTTGTGGTTGCTGGCAAAACGAGGACAACTTCCGGATGACCCGGTTCTGTTTGCCATCAAAGATCGAACCAGCTGGTTGATTGCAGCCCTGGTGGTACCGTTGCTACTGTTGGCTGCCATCGAGATACCTGGTCAAAGCGCCCGTCGCATTCCTGCTCGCACGAACCAGCTGGCAGTTCCGGAACTGATCCCCAAACAGGCAAGACAAGATTGTGAAATCAAACCCGCAAACTATCAGCGGTTGGGGGAATTTTCCCCGCCAGTCATGTCATCTCAGTTCACAACGTTATGAGCATGAGATTCGAGATGCGCTGCAAGCCAATACCTTTTCCCACTACATTGCCCGTGGCTTAGGACGTGCTTACGGAGACTCGTCACTCAACGAAGACCAGGCGGTCCTGCTACAAACACGCCGCAATCGTTTTCTCTCTTTTGACGAAAAAACGGGTATCCTCTCGTGCGAAGCAGGAGCTTCCTTTGAGGAAATCCTGGAACACTTCCTCCCCCAAGGATGGACGCTACCAACCACACCGGGCACCAAGTACGTAACGGTAGGCGGTGCAATCGCCGCCGATGTGCATGGCAAGAACCATCACCGCGATGGTTCTTTTGGTAATTACGTAACACAGTTTCGACTGCTGACCGGTACCAGTGAAGTACTGACCTGCACACCGCAAGAACATGCGGATGTCTTTTGGGCCACCATTGGGGGCATGGGCCTGACCGGGGTCATCCTGGATGCACAGATTCGATTACAGCCGACGGCGAGCGCTTATTTTCATGTCGATTACCGTCGCACCAGGAACCTGGCAGATACCCTGCAAGTCTTCGAGCAAAGCGATGCTGACTATCGCTACAGTGTTGCCTGGATCGATGGACTGGCGCACGGCAAGTTCCTGGGCAGGTCCGTCGTCATGCTGGCCAACGATGCCCAGCCCGCTGAATTACCCTCCATCTATAAAAGCCAGCCTCTGCAATTACCTGCCAAGCTGGCTGCCCAGGTCCCCTGCAATCTGCCTGGCTTTATGCTCAATCCCGTTAGTGTGCGAATGCTCAACCACACCTACTACCACTTGCATCGCAACCGTCAACGCTGGGTTGATATGGACTCATTCTTTTATCCGCTGGACCGCATTGGGCACTGGAACCGAGCCTATGGCCGACGAGGTTTTATTCAGTATCAAGCACTCTTTCCACATCAATCGTCGCTGGCCGGGCTCACGGAAATGCTGGAACGTATCGCCTTGTCACGACGCGCTTCGTTCCTGGCGGTACTGAAACGCTGCGGACCTGCCAACCCGGGCCCCTTGTCGTACCTCTACCCGGGACACACGCTGGCTCTCGATTTTCCGCATACGGGCGATGACCTGACTCACTTGATAACGGACTTGGATCAAATCCTGCTCAAGAACGGGGGTCGCTTGTACCTTGCAAAAGACGCCATGATGAATGCTGAGACCTTTGCCACGATGTATCCGCGGCTACCTGACTTCCTGGCAGTTAAAGCTCGCCTTGACCCCGAAAACCGCTTCGTGTCCTCACAGGCACGCCGCCTGGGAATCGTCCCGGTATAACTACAAAACCAATACGCTTGCCCCTCAAATCCTGGCATGGCTACCACTGCGACATCCCCTAGCACGGCAACTCCTGTCTCCAAGGCCAGTTACTGGTTGCTTGGTAGCCTGTTGCTGGTCATGCTGGCAACCCTGCTTGCCTACCACCAGGTTGATCGACCCCTGACCGGCATCGACGACGCCAACATCTTTTTTACCTATGGCCAGCACTTCTCCCAGGGTGATGGGTTCATCTATTACCAGGGTGGTGAGCGTGTGGAGGGTTTTACTTCCCTGCTCTGGACCATCGTCTGCAGTCTCTGTTTCCTGCTCACCTCCCATCCTGAACCTCTCTTGCTGGCAATCAACATTATCTTGCTCAGCGGCACCATCCAACTGGTGCTTCGATTCCTGCAAACATCAGGTGCGACAGAATCTCACTCTAGAAGGCTCCACTTTTTTATTCTGCCGGTCGCCCTTTGGGCCTGGTGCCTGTTGAACCCCAAATTCGTGATTTGGGCGACCATCACCCTGATGGATCTCGGTCTCTGGTGCTTTGCCTTAACCGCCGGAACACTGGCCTTTGCCCGAGCCGCCACCAGTCGAAGCCCCTTATCACGATCGACCTCTTACTCACTTTGTGGTTACCTGGCGTTGGCCCTGCTAACCCGCCCGGAAGCCATGCTGCTGGGCCTGGTCTGGCTGCTGGGACTGCTGCTGGGACGGCACCTGAGTCGACCGTTAGACAGCTCGAGTGATGCTGCCACTGTCACTGGCCAAATTGGCCTGGCCCTGCGAGATTGTCGCATTCCTGCCCTCGCCTACCTGCTCATTTTGGCTAGCCTGACCGGCTTTCGACTCCTCTATTTCGGTCATCCGTTACCCAACACGTTTTATGCCAAGGTCTCACCCAACCTGCTCTACAACTTGAAACTAGGGCTCGGTTATTTGCGGGGGTTTTTCCTTGATCAATTTTGGGCTGTCATTTGCTGTACGATTGTCGGCCTGCGGACCTGCCGACTGCTGGCTGTCAGTTTCGGCTGGATTCGATCGCCACGACTCCGGCCTCAGTCGCAGGGCGTGCTGGCCGGGGATCTCATTTCCCTGACCGTGATAGCTGTCATCAGTGCATCCGTATTAACCGGTGGAGATCACTTTGCCCTCTACCGCTTCTTTCAACCGATCTGGCCCTTGCTTTTCATCGCCGGGTTTTTGCCGCTATTTCTCTGGGTAGCGGATCGCACATCCGCTCAACCAAAATGGCTGAGTGTCCTTCTTTTCTCTCTGCTTCTCATCACCTTCTACTGCTCACAGAAACCTTGGTGGAACCAGGTCAGCTCAGATATCCAACACGAATTTGATCTGGCCCGCGGCGGACGAGAACTGGGACACCAGCTCAATGAGTTGCTACCGGCCGAGAAAAATATTTCGCTGGGACTCATCACGACCGGGGGCATTGGATACACCTACCGTGGTCCACTACTGGATTTGATGGGATTGAACAATGTGCTGATGGGACACTCACCTGGAGATCGACGGGGCAATAAGAACCATGCCGCCTTTAACTCCAGCGTCTTTTTCGAACTCAGCCCTGACCTGGTCGATCCACGTTTCGTCGCCGATCCGCTCCCTCAGTCTCGACAGGATTTGATTCCCAACCGGGGCAGTTTTTGGGATGGAGCGCTTCAACACGTCCACTACAGCAAGCCATTTCATGACCTTTATCGAGCCACCTTGATTACCTGTCCCCAGTCGCAAGGTCAGCCGCGTACGATCTCGGCCTGGTGCAAGCCTGCGGTCATTGCCTACTTGGTCCAACAGGGCATAGCGGTCCGAGTATTACCGGCCTCTGGCGAGTGACAGACTGCTATTTCTTCAGCTTCACCGGAACCGGCTGCCGCGAGTTACGGTCGAAACGAAGTGTGACTCGTTTCTTGTCATGGCGGAAACGCACCGTGTTAACTTCATCCGGGATGATCTCCAGGAAGATCCGGTTCAGCAGTTTGAGGCCTTCGATTCCCTGTGGCCGAGAAACTTCAAAGTAGAGCCAGGCTTCTTTTGAAGAGACCTCTTTGCCTACCCAGCGAATCGCAAGGGGCTGTTTCAACTTGGGCTCTACCAGGAACACTTCCGCAAGATACTTTTGGATTAGCTTGTCGACATCCTTGGTTTTCTCGATATCAATCTTTCGTTTTGTTCTCAAGCTCAATACCCGATCCAAATCCTCGGGCTGCACTCGCAAGGCAACCTCCAGTACTTTGCTCTTCGCATTCCAGTCCACTTCCGTGTAGGTAGCATGAAACGGGTGGGCCTGCAGATTAACGCCGGCAGTCAGCGTGACCGCGACGAGCAACCCGCTGCGCAGATATTGAGCAATTCTCATGAGATAATTTCCTTCCATCGTTGCTGTTAGCCAGTCTTCTTCTTGGCTGCCGGCTGTTCTTCTTTCTTAGGCTTCTCAGGCGGTTTTTTTGGATCCGGCTTTGCCTGGGAAGCTTTCAACGGGTTTTTACCCGGCTGTTTCCGCTCCTTGAAAACCTGGAACCGTGACTTCAGCACGCGCCGCGGGAAGTAGTTATTCTCGAGGTTCGTATCCGCTGTCTGCAGATGCGGATCCAGGACAATCGACTTAATGACCCGGGCAGTGATGACTAGCTTGGAGACCTGTTGATTATTCTGTCTCCAAATCTCCGCCGGCATGCGAATTTCTTCCTTATGACCATCCTCATATTCGATGCCAAAGATGACGGGCATCACCAGGCCACCGAGGTTCTTCAAATCGATAACATAGAAGTGATTGTCCTGTTCGAGGATTTTCTTGTCCTGTTCATTAAGCCCTTTGAGGAATCGCTGGTACGCTTTACGGTCCTGCTCGGTCACATCCAGTTCATCGTACTTATTGTAAAAGTCCTTTAACTCGGGAAACTCGTGCGTCCGTTTCGGAGTCTTCTCGTTGCGTGCCTCTGTCAGTGTCTCAGGTAACTTTTCCCGATCTTCCTTGGAACGATTCTTCTCCACTTCGGGATCCGGAGACTTCATCGTGTAGAGCTTGACCGCTTCAATGGAAATGTCAGTATGCGCGGTCGTATAGAACCAGCCTCTCCAGAACCAGTCCAGGTCGATACCAGAAGCATCCTCCATGGTGCGGAAAAAGTCAGCCGGTAGCGGACGTTTAAACTTCCAGCGTTTGGCGTACTCTTTGAAAGCAAAATCAAACAACTCTCGCCCCAAGATGGACTCTCGCAAGATATTCAAGGCAGTCGCCGGTTTTGCATAAGCATTGTTGCCAAACTGCAAGATCAGTTCAGAGTTGGTCATGATCGGCACCTGTCTGGAACTGGCCATGTAGCCAACGATATCCTTCGGTTCACCACGGCGCGACGGGTACTTGTCTTCCCACTCCTGCTCGGCCAGGAACTGCAGGAACGTGTTGAGCCCCTCATCCATCCAGGTCCACTGGCGTTCATCCGAATTGACAATCATGGGAAAGTAATTGTGGCCAACCTCGTGAATGATGACGGAGATCAAGCTGTACTTGGTCCGCTTCGAATAGGTCCCGTCTTTTTCAGGCCGTGGGCCGTTAAAACAGATCATCGGGTACTCCATCCCATAGACCGGGCCATTGACCGAAATTGCAACCGGATAAGGGTAAGGGAACGTATAGCGCGAGTAGATCTTGAGAGTATGAATAATCGCATGCGTGGAGTACTTGCTCCACAACGGCTCTCCTTCCTTGGGATAATAGGACATCGCCATCACCGGTCCGCTGGCCCCCTGATGCTGCTGGGCATCCCAAATGAACTTGCGAGACGAAGCGAAGGCAAAGTCACGAACGTTCTCAGCATGAAAAACCCAGGTCTTCTTTCCGGTTGGTTTTCCAGATTCCTTTTTCTTAGCCTCGTCGGGAGTGACGATGAAAACTGGCGTTTTCGCCTTGCGAGCCTCGACCAGTCGCCCCTGTTGAGCAGCTGTCAGAACGTCGTCCGGATTCTGTAACACTCCAGTGGCTGCCACGATGTGGTCATCGGGGACCCTGATCTCGACATGGTAGTTGCCCAGTTCTAATGTAAATTCACCTCGTCCAAGAAACTGTTTGTGTTGCCAGCCCGTGGAATCGGTATAGGCCACCATGCGGGGGAACCAGTGAGCGATTTCATAAACATAGTTCTTGTCTTTCTCGAAAAACTCGTAGCCTGTCCGAGCTCGAATTAGGCTCGAATCGTTAATCTTGTAATTCCAGTCAATCGAGAACTTGAACTGCTGGCCCTTGGCCAAGGGTTTGTCCAAGTCAATCCTCATCATGGTCTTGACGATTGTGTGCGACAGTTTCTCCCCAGCAGCATTTCGCACCGAGGTAATCTTGAGACTGCCATCAAACGTCTTGAGCACCAGCAGGCGGTGGAGTGTATGAGTCGAAACTCGATTCAAAGATGGCGCCCGGACGGTCATGTTGGCATCTGAATCCGGAGCAAAGATATTAGCATCCAGTTGTAACCAAAGATAATACAGCGGATCCGGAGAATGGTTGGTGTAGGTGATCGTCTCGGAGCCGATGATCCGCTGCTTCTCGTCATCCAGTTCCACCTGAATCTCGTAATCAGCTCGTTGCTGCCAATAATGAGCGCCAGGTGCTCCCGAAGCGGTTCGAAAACTGTTGGGCGTGGGCAGCAACTCATCGAGTTGTCGGAAGGCGTTAATCTGTCCGTTGCTACCAGCTCCCGGCAGTTGGGCAGCAGAGCGTGCGGGTAACCACAGGGTCACGGCCAGCAAAACAAAACAAATCATCAGGTTCCAGAGTCTATTCATGGTGATCAACTCGCAATAACAAGTGCTAACAACTGATCTCTAGCCTATTAGCCCGCTGGCCCCCTGTAAAGCAACGAGCGGAGGTTAAACCGGAGGTGGAACTCCCAGGGATTTACCACCATCCACCGCAATACAAGTACCAGTCACCATCGCCGAGGCATCACTGGCCAGGTAAAGCACTGCCTGAGCAACTTCTTGTGGAGTGATCATTCGCTCGGCCGTTCGAGCCAGCGGACTGGCAGCAATCATCTCTGCGACCAGCGCCTGGGGATCGGCAGCGGCAGCGAGATCAGCATTCATCATCCCCGTATCTCCCACTGGCCCCGGACAAACCGCGTTGATACGGATTGCCTGGGAACTGTGGCAAAGTGCCAAACTCTTGGTCAAAGCGACCAGGGCGTGCTTGCTGATCGAATAAACCGGATCATGAGCGCGCGGCAAGATGCCCGCATTGCTGGAAATATTAATGATCGAGCCACCATGCTTAGCCATCCAGGGGATCACGTGTTTGCAAGTTAGAAACGCTCCCTTCAGGTTGGTGTCCAGGCAATGATCCCACTCCGCTTCCGTCACCTCGGTGATCTGTTTGACCAGTCCGACACCTGCATTGTTGACCAGGATATCGATTCGTTGCTGCTCAGCAGCCTGTTGGACAAGTCGCTTGACCTCCTCTTCTGAGCGAATATCACAGGCAATCTGAGTGATCTCGTATTGCGCAAAGAGTTCTTCGTTTTCAGGCAACAGGTCCCGATCCCCAACGTAAACCTGGGCCCCCTGCTCCGCCAGCAACAGTACCGTGGCTCGGCCAATCCCCGAGGCGCCACCGGTCACGATGGCTACCCGATCCTGCAAACAAGGCGGTTGATTTTGTTCCTCGGTCATTATTCCCCCAGGGTTTTGAAGACTGCCTGGTTGCGGAAGCTACTCGTACTGCCACTTTCTGACCCAGGGATCTTTGGTGCGAAGCTGAAATTGTTTCAGCTTCGCTTGCATTGATTTCAGCTGGCCTTGAAACCGCGCATCGGTTGCCAGGTTATTGATTTCATGAGGATCTTTCTCGAGATCGTACAATTCAAACTGCGGACGATGAATGTAATCCCGGACCGAACGTTTCCCATACAGCGTGCTGGGACCTTGGCGGTAAACATCCTGCCAGGTCGGGGCGGCCCACAAGTCCGAGGCAAAGGGATAAGGAAGCCCGTGGGCAATATTCCAAATCAGTTTGTACTTGCGAGTACGGATCACGCGCATCGGGTAATACATGGTAATCTCGTGAAACGTGTGTGAGGCAGTCACCTCATCCCAGCCCTTGGGATTAACCTCCTGCAGGGCGGACAAAAAGGACCGTCCATGCACTTGGGCTCCCTTCAACGCACCGGCAAAGTCAAGAATGGTGGGAGTCAGGTCAGCCAGATTGATCATGGCGTTGCAATCACGATTGCGATCCTTGACATCAGGCGAATGGACAATAAACGGGATCCGCATCCCTCCCTCGTACAAAGTGGTCTTACCACCGGGAAAGGCAATCCCATGATCGGACGTGTAGATAATCAATGTCTGATCATAAACACCTGCCTTCTTTAAGACTTCAATCAGTCGTCCCAGGCCCTGATCAATACGAGAGACGCTCTGGTAATACTGGGCTAGTTCTGCCCGGCAAACGGGCGTATCCGGCAAGAAGGGATGGACGACGACATCGGCCGGATCATATTTGATCGTTGTCACTCCCGGATAGCCTTCCGGGCGATTGCCAAAAGGATTCGCCTTGTGTTTATCTCCCGCCACACTGCCACCACTGCGATGGGGATCGGAAGTGCAAAAATAGAGGAAAAATGGTCGTTTGTCGTCGGACTCAAGGAAGGCCTGGCAACGATTGGCCATCTCGACCGGGCTGCGGGCATTACCTGGCAAGGCAGTGTCAAACTGGTAGACCGCTTCGGGGCCCACGTGGTACTTGCCAATCCGTGCCGTTCGATAACCGGCCGCCGTCATCCGCACCGGCAAACTTTTTATATTGTCATAGGTACGAAAGTGATGGTAGGAGTGCAAGTGTCCGTACTGGGCATTGGCATGATTGTAGATCCCGGTCAGGATTACCGAACGACTGGCACTGCAACTGGCCGTCGTGCAAAACGCCTGTGTAAAACGCACTCCATCCTGGGCCAGCTGATCCAAGTGGGGAGTTTTTATCACGGGATTCCCGTAACATCCTGCATCCGGACTCTGATCATCCGTGACAAACAGGACAACGTTGCGGGGAGCAGCTGTCAGCGAAGACCCTAACAGCATGATCACCAGGCAGGCCATTCTAAAAACTAACTTATCACGCATCACTGACTCCCCTGCAGGTAAAACCAAAAAAATCGCTACTCGATCGGCCAGTCAAATCCGGCGGTAAACCCTCCATCCACGTAGAGGATCTGGCCCGTCATGAAAGCGGACGCCGGGCTGGCCAAGAACAATGCGGTGCCAACCATATCCTCCGGTTGACCCAATCGACGCTGGGGCGTGTTGTCCAGTCCCCACTGCCGCATCTGAGGGTCTGACCATAGTTTACGAGTCAAATCGGTGAGGATAAAGCCGGGTGCCAGGGCATTCACGCGGATTCCGTGCTGGCCCCATTCTGACGCCAGGGCACGTGTCATGTGGCCCATCCCTGCCTTGCTGACCGCGTAAGGTAAAACATTTTTCAGTGGTCGATCCGTGTTGAGCGAGGCAATGTTGATCTGACTACCCGTTCCCTGGCCAACCATCAAGCGCCCGACCGCCTGGGAAAGCAAGAATGCGCCTTTCAGGTTGATATCCAGGATAAAATCGTAATCCTCTTCGGTAACTTCCAGGCTCGGTTTACGCCGATTCACGCCAGCAACATTGATTAACGTGTCAACGCGACCATACTGCTGCTGCAACTGGTCTACCGTCTGCTGAATCTGATCGGATTGAGAAACATCACAAACGACACCCTGAGGGTTTAGGGGAACATCGGCCATCGTCGCAACCGCCTGCTCCAGCGTCGACGATTCGCGACCGGTAACGACCACTTGAGCGCCACGCTGCGCAAATCCAGCAGCAATCGCCAGACCGATTCCACGGCTACCTCCAGAAACCAGTACGACTTGATCTTTCACATCAAACAAGGGATCGGTCATGATCTCGATTCGCTTACCAGAGACAGTAACAAGGAAGCCAGTAGGGAGGCATTCTGTGCCGCTGGACGTAGCGCGTCAAGCAACCTGCCACCGCGACCGTGACTTGCCGGCCCGCGAATTTGGCTACCGTGAAAGCAAAAAAAACGCCAGGACGGGCCTGGCGTTGATTAGCTCACGGGGGATTCAGAGCATATCAGAACCTAGGGACCTGAGGTTTGGTGGCTCGATACCCTTTCAAGTTCGCCGTTGGGCGCAGGAAATTAATCACTTCGGCCGACTCTTTTAAGCGATCAAACTCGCGCGCCATGGCTATCCGCATCTTCTTCTCCACGATGTCTTTGTGTAACTCTGTTTTGACCGCCTCAAAATTGGTCACCACCGGTTTGGTCTGTCCCAGGCAACGCATAATGACGAATTTGTCGCCCAGGGCCACCACTCCGGAAAGCTCCCCTTTCTTGAGAGCGAAGGCTTCTTGTTCAATATGAGGGCGTCCACCATGACGGCGAACGGGAGGCACTTTTCCTCGATTGGATCGTGAAACGGGTTCTATGGAGTACTGTTGAGCGAGTTGGCCGAAATAAGCATCGGTGGGATTGTTCCGCGCCATCTCCCAGACCCGAGTAGCCTGTCGCTGGTCCCCAATGACCATCGCCAGGATCTCTGCACGACTTCCATAGTTCGACTCAAAACCTAACTTCAAATCTTCCTTAGTGACCTTCACCTGGCCATCGACCAGTTGCTTCAAGGCAACCGTAGGCCAAACGGCATCGCGCACGTAAAGATCGACGGTAGCACCGTCTTTGTCCGTAACATCTTTCAGCCAGGCCGCCACGTTAGGTTTGCCGTCCTTGGTCAAATAACCGTAGGAATCAGCTGCCCGAGCAATCTCCTCGTCGATGTGCTTTGGTAAAACCTGTTTCTTGCGTCGTGCCAACTCCTGCATCAATATCTTGCGGTTAATCTCACCATCGAGAACTTCCGCACCGTAGCGAGTGATACATTCTTCTGCCAATTGCTGAACCGTGATCGGCTGGGCGTTGATCGTGGCAGCAACTCCAGGCATCCGCTTCTGCAACTCAGGGTCACTAAATGCAATGACCACCTTGGCCGATTTCTGTAAGTCCTGAAACAAGGTTGCCGCAGTAGCACGTAATTTGGTGTCTACAATCCGGTCGTTTAATCGCCTATTGGCATCGGCCCGTAATCGTTCCGCCACGTAAACCGGCGCTACCCGTTTTTCACACTTAAGAATGAAGTACTGATTTGCCAGTGAAATGACTGGCGAAATATCTCCCTCCGATAAAGCAAAGGCAGCCTTTTCAACACTCAACTCCCCGGAGTGCTTGCGTATTGCCGGCACCAGCCCGCGAGCACTTGCACTATTTCGATCCTCTGAAAATTCCTTGGCCAAGTCACCAAATTTATCCGGGTTCGCCACGGCCTGGGCTCGCAGTTTTGTCGCCTGTTGCTGGTTCGATACCATGATTATGCGAATCTTGACTCGCGGACCATATTCGCGTTCAAAAGCTTGCTGTAATTCCTCCTTGGTTACCGTGATGTAACCGGCTGCCAGCTTCCGCAAAGCCAATGTCGGCCAGATAATATCACGACGATACTTATCCGGAGAAATGTCTCGATCACTCTGTAACATGGCCAACCAGCGATCAACCGAAAGGCTAAATCGACTGGCCATACGACCAATCTCCTCTTCCACGTCCTTGTTTGTGACAATGATCTGACGCTGCTGACAGGCCTGCAAAATCAGCTTCTTGTTGATCAGACTCTCCAACACTTCATCCCCATACCGACGCAACACTGCCCGTGCCAGTTCCTGGCGCGTAATCTGCTCCTGGTTGACCACCGCCAGGACCTTCAGTTTGGTGGACGAGGAAGAGGCAACTCGCTTGCTGGAAACAAGCGGTGCCCGCGTCGCCCCCTGGCGACCAGGTACCTGCGGCGCTTTGAGTTGGCCAAACAATGGAGTGAGTCCCAGGAAACCATCCGTTGCCAACAGCACTCCCAGCAACGCCAAGCCCACTCTCTTCAGACAAATTCGCCAACCCCTGACTGCCTTCCCATCCATGCGCGTATCCTCCCTTGCCCTTACTGAGCTAATGACTTCGATGTCACCCCTTGGTCGACTACCTAAAGGGCGGAGAAGTATAGGAAGGGGAGCAACTCGCGGTCAAGAGAAACTTGCTATCGTGCTCAAGCCGGGTGGAGGACAATTTTACCTGCTATCGTTCCCTCACGCTGCAACGTATTTTGTTCCTGTAACTGGTGTGCCTGGGCCGCCTGGTCAAGCGAAAAACGGTGACTGATATGAGCTTTCAGACTACCGTCGACCAGCCATCGATTGATATCTTCTGCCGCTGCCCGCAATTCATCGGCCGAGGCTTTGAACATCGCAAACCCATGCAATGAGCATCCTTTTACATAAAACGGTCCGACGGGAAATTCTGGTCTCGCATCACGACCGGCCATCAACACCATTCGTCCCCGTTCGGCAAGCGTACCCACAACGAGGTCAAAATCTGGCTCACGAAGTGTTTCCCAGAAAATATTGACGCCTCCTGGAGCAGCTTCTTGAACGGCTGCCAGGACATCCTGAGAATTGTAGTTAATGGCCACATCCGCTCCCAGTTGTTGACAGGCGGCCACCTTCTCATCACTGCCACCGGTTGTAATCACCTGGGCACCGGCCGCCTTGGCCATTTGCAAAACCATCGAACCCACACCACCGGTCCCACCGTGAACAAAGACCGTTTCACCGGGTTCTAGTTGGGCATCTCGAAACAGACCTAAATGGGCGGTCACTCCCACCAGCGCGCAAGCGGCCACATCTTCATCCGCAACTTGCTCAGGTGTCGGATATAACCAGCATTCATCCACGGCACAAAATTCGGCAAACGTCCCCTGGCGTCCCAGTAACCCCTGGTTAGTACACCAGACCCGGTCCCCTCGAGCAAAGCGGGTGACCTCTGTCCCGACGGCTTCCACCACACCAGCCAGGTCGCAACCGACTACAAAGGGCAGCGGCAGTTCCCAGTAATTTGCTCCGTTACGAATATAGGTATCAACGGGATTGACGGCCACGGCAGTCATCCGAACCAGCACCTGGGAAGGGCTGATTTCTGGCTGAGGTAAGTCACCATAGCGAATATTTTCAGCGGGACCCGTTTCTTCAATAAAAGCAGCTTTCATGAGCGTATCTCATCGTCAGGCGGTTAGTTGGTTTCCAATACGAGCGAACATTCTAACACGGCTCGCTGCTCTCAACAGGCAAGCGACATTGTTTTTCTCGTCACGGACTCGAACTGACGGTCACGCCCTACCGTAACCAGATCAGTTCGCTTCCCTTTCGGCGTTGGCGAATTAGCTATCGAGTGTTTAAAATCGTCCCTGATCATTCAGTTTCTAATCCCTGGCAACGGTCCGGCGTTTAACATGACCTTACCTGCCCCCGAACTTTCAGCAGCCCTGGCCCTTCTTGAAGAAGCCCTCAGTAACGAGCAGCTGTCTGCGAGTGCCGCTGAGAATATACACAGCTGGCTTACCGAGGCACGTTATGCTCCGTACAGGCCTCAGGTATTGGAACACATCACATCCCACCAGTGGCAGCAGCTGGACGACGCTTTTTGGACCGTCATACCCTTCGGTACGGGTGGACGTCGGGGTCGCATGTATCCAATTGGCAGCAATACCATTAACGACCGCACGATTGGTGAGAGCGCCCAGGGACTGGCAGACTATGTCCGGCAGGTAACCCCGGACGACGAATCACTGGCCTGTGCCATCGCCTACGATACACGTCACCAATCGCGTCACTTTGCTGAACTTGCTGCCGAAATCATGGTGGCTGCTGGATTCCAGGTCTACTTTCTTGACGATTATCGCCCCACGCCCCAGTTATCTTTCCTGGTCCGTCAGCAGCACTGCCAATGTGGCATCATGGTCACTGCCAGTCATAATCCGCCCAGTGACAATGCCGTGAAAGTTTACTGGTCCAGTGGTGGCCAGATCCTGCCACCTCATGATCAGGGAATCATTGAAGCCGTCGGCCACGTGCAGGCGATTGAACAGACTGATTTCCAGCAAGCCCTGCGAGCAGGCCAGATTGAAATCTGTACAAGCGAGTCGGATGAGGCCTACCTGCAACAGGTAACGGCACTGAGTCAGCCGGGACCCAGGGATTTGAAAGTGGTCTATTCTCCCTTGCATGGCGTTGGCGGGAGCAGCGTCATGGCAACACTAAAGCAAGTAGGCTTCGCTGATATCGAGCTTTACCAGCCTCACGCTGAGCCGGACGGTGATTTTCCCAACGTCCCGAACCACGTTTCAAATCCAGAAAATCCAGCCCTCTTTGAGCAGATCATTACCCATGCGCAAAAAATCGGAGCCAATCTGGTGCTCGTTACCGATCCAGACGCTGATCGAATGGGATGTGCCGCACCCTTGACCATGGATCCGGCCGGCCCCTGGGCCACACTTGCAGGCAATCCGCTCAGTGCCCTGCTAACCGATTACGTCCTGGGACAACAGCGAGCGGCCGGCACGCTGACTGATAGCCACTATGTCATCAAGACCCTGGTCACGACAGAACTGGTGCGTCGTATTGCCGATGCTTATGGAGTCCGCACATTGGGTGATGTGTTAGTCGGTTTCAAGTGGATCTGTGGGTGCATGGACGAACAGGGTGCCGAGCAGATGCTGTTTGCCACCGAAGAATCGCACGGCTTTCTTGCCGGGCAACATGTTCGCGACAAGGACGGTATTGTCGCCTGCCTGTTGATGGCCGAACTGGCAGCCCAGGTGAAAGCGCAGGGTCAATCACTTCATGATCGACTCCACCACCTGTTTGAGCAGCATGGCCTGCATCGGGAACGAACGTTAAACATCCGTATGGAAGGTTCCCAGGGAAAACAGCGGATGACGCAGCTGATGGAGAACTTTCGCAGTCAGCCACCACAGCAACTCGGTAACCTGCAAGTCGTTGGCCGGCGAGATTACTTGCAGCACCTGCGTTTTGATAGCCAGGGAGTCACACAACCGCTGGCTGGCCCAACCGATGACCTGATTTTCCTGGAACTAGAGCTCACGGGTAACTACGTTGCCATCCGACCCTCGGGAACGGAACCCAAGATTAAACTCTACCTGTTCACCTTCATGGATCCCGGACAATGGGCAGATCTGCCTGCTGCCCAGCAGCAGTTGCAGCAGCGGGAGGACCAAATCGAGGCCAGCCTGCGGAAATTTGTCGAAACGGTCTAAGTGGCCTCGGCCCACTCGCTTCGGCGAAACGTTTTGAGAAGATCATCGCAGAGATCCCCGCGGTGACCTTTTCCCCGTACAATAAAGAACCGTTCACCGGGAAGGTGTGGCGGCTTTTCGTCCGACAGGTGCTTCATGAATGAAACCCCCTCTCCAGCAGATCCTCCAGCGACCGGGGAGGGTGACTCGTCGGCATTTCGGGCGGCGGCGGAGAAGGTCCGTAAGTTCCCCAAGGTCCCGGGCGTCTACTTGCTGAAGGATGATGCGGGCCGCGTTATTTACGTGGGCAAGGCGATCAACCTGCGGGCACGGGCCGGCAGCTACTTCCTCAAAGCCGCCTCCGTGGAACCACGCACGTCCCACTGGGTGCACGAGATCAGCGATGCCGACTACCTGGAATGTGATAGTGAAGTGGACGCCTTGCTATCCGAATCCCGCTTGATCAAGGACATCCAGCCAAAATACAACAAGGATTCCAAGGACGACCGCTCATTCCCTTACTTGATGATTACCACGCGGGAAGATTTTCCTCGCGTGGAAGTAACCCGCGAACCGAAATCGAACAGTGTCAAGTTGTTTGGTCCGTTTGCCAGTGCAGGAGCTCTCCGCGGAGCCATCCAGGTGCTTCAGAAGATCTTTAAGTTTCGCACCTGCAGTCTCGACATTGACGAATCGGACCAGCGCTGGCAGTGGTTTCGCCCCTGCCTGCTGGCCGACATCAATCAATGCACGGCTCCTTGCAATTTACGGATCAGCAAGGATGACTATCGCCATGACATTAAACGACTACGATTATTCCTGGACGGCAAAAAGAAAAAACTGCTCAAACAGATGCACGACGAAATGCGGGCCGCTTCCGAGTCCCAGCAATACGAGCGGGCAGCCCGTTTGCGCGACGAAATCAAAATGCTGGAAACCCTTGACCAGCGCGGGGAACTCGATACCCATGCCCAACCAGAGGTTTTCTATACCGACCCCAAGAAGGGGCTGCATGGTCTGCAACAAGTACTCAAGCTGGCCGAACAGCCCCGCGTGATCGAAGGGATCGATATCGCCCACCTGGCAGGCCAGCAAACGGTGGCCAGCCTGGTGCAATTCATCGACGGATTTCCCTTCAAGACCGGCTATCGTCGTTACAAGATTCGTAATGTGCCGGGAATTGACGACTACCGCAGTATTCACGAAGTGGTTTCACGCCGCTACCGGAAACTCTACGACGAAGGTGACCTGTTTCCCGATATCCTGCTGATCGATGGGGGCAAAGGCCAACTCAATGCTGCCCGGGCCGCCTTCCAGGAGCAACAGATTCCCCATCCCCTCTTGCTTTCCCTGGCCAAGCAGCAAGAAGATCTTTACCTGTTGGACCAGCCCCAACCACTGCAACTGAGCAAACACTCCTTTGCACTGCGCCTGCTTCAATACGTCCGTGACGAAGCACATCGATTCGCCCAGCACTACCATCATATCTTGCGACGAAAAAAGACGCTTGGAGAATGACTGGTAAGAAAGCCGATCAAGCAGCTCTTTGATTCGACGGGTAGGCAAAGCCAGTCGCTGCATCGTTCCAGCGGCGCAGCAAAATCGCCACCAGGTGCCCTCCAAAGGCCACTGACAACTTGACGGCATACTCAAAATTCACTTGCTTGCCAGTCAGTGGTACACAATCAAAAGTGCAAGCCGGGTCGATGTCATTCAAGTTAATCGTAGGAGGTGCATAGCCGTCACGTTGGGCTAAAACCGTGATCGCTAATTCTACTCCGCCCGCCGCATTGACCAGATGGCCAATCATCGATTTACTCGCGCTCACAGAAACCTGGTCCGCTGCACTCCCCAAGGCCTTCCGAATGGATCGCATTTCAACCAGGTCATTCTGCGCCGTACCGGTTCCATGGGCATTGATGTAGCCGATTTCCTTTGGCTCCACAGAACCCTTTGCTAAGGTCTGCCGAATCAAGTGAGTCAACGTCTCGCTTTCCATGTCTAAACCAGTGACATGATGAGCTTCAGCGAGTATCGCTCCAGAAACGAGCTCGGAATAAATGCGGGCACCCCGGTTCAAGGCATGACTGAGCCGCTCAACGACAAACATGGCTGCACCCTCACCCATTACAAAACCGTTACGACAACGGTCAAATGGTCGACATGCCTGGTTCGGATCCGCATGCTTCGCCAGGACTCCCATGCGATCGAAGCCGGCGGCAAACAAGGGATCAATAGAGTCACCACCACCGGTCAACATCACATCACATTGCCCATCACGAATGCTCCGCATCGCTGTCAAGATACTGATCAAGCTGCTGGCACAAGCTGTCGAATGGCAGACACGGGGGCCAAGCAAACCGAATTCGTTCGCAACCAGCGCGCCAGCGGTACTGGGTAAGAACTGTTCCCACCAGTTCGCTCCGTTCTCGGCCTCAGCTGGAGTAATGCCACCACACAGCCAGCGAGTATCACCCATGTGACCAGCAATCGCGGAACCAAAACGTGTCATTTCTACCTGTTTCAAATCAATGGATGCATCCCGCATCGCCTCACGAGCAGCCATCTGGCAAAGCGGAATGACCTTGAGTTGTCCCGGCACCGCCAGGGGGACGTCGACCGTAGCCCCGAAGAGTTGACCGTCGGGAAGACCTCGCAGGCCTTTCAGTGGCCGCACGTTGGAACGTCCTGCCTGAATAGCACGCCAGACCGCTTCGCGATCATTGCCCAGTGAAGTCACCAGGCCTACACCAGTGATCACAATCGGTTCGTTGATCGTTGCCCGTGTTGTCATCGGCTCCACTTGCGCAAAAACGTTCTCTCGCCAGACTCCTCATTACGTGAAATGGAGCCTGCGCACCATGCGAATTTCCCCTTACTGGCAGCAATCAGGGCGCCAGCAGGTGGCTGAATTCACCTCAGAGCAAAAAATTTCTTCGAAATGACTTGTCAATCTCACAAAAGTCACTACATTCATAGTTTGTGGGTTTATAACCCATTTTAGCTGTTATTCATATATTATTTGGGGTTTTTAGCCCAAACTTTGGACTAGCAGCATGGATGGATGTCAGCAGGGAGGTGACATGCTAATGAGGGTGTCTGGCAGAGCGATATTCCATGGCCCGAACCGACCAACTCCTGCAAGGCGAATTCCGCCGCTTAATGGACGATCGTTATCGTCTCTCCATTCCCAGCAGCCTGGCCGATCCACTCACAACGGCCGGCCCCGAATGCATTGCAGTCAAGGAACGCCCAGGGGCTATCAGTCTCTGGAGTGCTGGTTCGTGGGAAACTCGCCTGGACGCCGGACTGCAAGTGGTTCGCGAGAAAATCCAGGCAGGTCGCTTGGAAGGAAAGATCGATCAAGTCCAGCAATTGGGACGGCTACTCTCCACGCGACAACGGTCTGTGCAACTGGCCGGGCGAGGACGCCTGCTGATTCCCGAGGGGTTCCGCGAATTCTTGGGGGTCGAACCCGGTGGCGAAGTCATCGTCATTGGAGCAGCGGTCTGTGTCGAATTGTGGCAACCGACTTCCTGGCTGGACTGTCTACAAGTTCAGATTCCGCAATTCCGAGAACTGTTCGACGACCTTTCTGGTTAACGAACTACTGGCCGGAACTTTCTCTGCCAGCAACGTTAAACAATCACCGTGGAGGAACCACTTAGCCCATACAGATTATTGCGCTGAACTCGAGCGGTCAGCATTGATTTCAAGAATATTGACAGCGTACCTTTGCCTGAGTAGCTATGTCGGGAAACAGGTCACCAGGGACTGGCACGTTTGGCACGGATGCCATTGTTTTCTTGAGCGATGCTGGCCGCTCTTATTTGCGCTGACCCTGATGTTACCAGCAGCACAAACCGCATCTATTCGGGAGCTGCCTCATCGTTTTTCTGCACGGAAACATAGAGCATCCGCAGCTGGTGCAGGTATTGCTCGACTAAGGCTGCCTCTTCTTCAGAAAGGTGGCCCTGCGTTTTTTCTTGCAGCACAACCAGCGTGTCAATATGATAGCGTGCAATATCTAGCCGCACAGCTGGCTTTTCCTCTTGCTCCGAACTACCTTCTCCCAAGGCGACAACTGTTTGCGCAGCAATGAAAGTCACCAGGGAGGAGAAAGAAGCCTTCGGTGTGGCCTCTTCTGCTTCAGAACTAGCCGGCGGAGACGGAGCTTCGTCACTCGTGACAACCTCTTCACTAGCAACCTCTTCTGCTTCAGAACTAGCTGGCGGAGACGGAGCTTCGTCACTCGTGACAACCTCTTCACTAGCAGCCTCTTCAGCTGCTGGTCCTTCGTCAACTTCTTGCTGCTCGAGAGGCTGATCTTCTGCGGATTGTTCGTTTTCGTTATCTGGCATTATTTTCGATCCACATCAATATCTAGGTATGGGCATCTTCGGAAGGTTCGGTAACCTCTTGGGTCCGTTCAGAACGCTGCTGGTGCCGTTGCACAGCGGCACCGACGAAACCGGCAAAGAGTGGATGGGGTGTCGTTGGTTTCGACTTGAATTCCGGATGGAACTGAACAGCCACAAACCAGGGCTGATTTTTCAATTCAATAATTTCCACGAGCAGCCCGTCGGGGCTGGTACCAGCGACTTCCATCCCATGGGCAGCAAACTGCTGCCGATAAACATTGTTAAATTCATAGCGATGCCGGTGCCGTTCGGTGATTTCATCCATGCCGTAGCATTCGCGAGAATGGCTCTCCTGGCTCAACTGACAGACTTGGGTCCCCAATCTCATGGTTCCCCCCTTGTCGACGATATTCTTCTGCTCATCAAGCAAGCAAATCAGTGGATGGGCAGTATCTTTATCAAATTCCGTGGAGTGGGCACCCTCCAGGCCAACCACGTGCCTGGCAAACTCAATGGCTGCACATTGCATTCCCAGACAGATGCCAAAAAAGGGTATTTCGCGTTCTCGAGCAAAGCGGATCGCCTCCACTTTCCCCTCGATGCCACGCTCACCGAATCCACCTGGTACCAGTACCCCATCGTAGCCGGTGAGCAATCTTTCCGGACCTTCCCGTTCCAGATGTTCGCTCTGAATACGGCCAATGCGGATCTGGGCTCGGTGGTGCATGCCGGCATGATCCAACGATTCATAGATTGATTTATAAGCGTCCTTGTGTTCAGCATACTTACCAACGACCGCGATGCTGATCTCGCTTTGCGGATTGCGTAAACCATGCAACAGGTCTCGCCACTGCTGCAATTCGAGGGGACCGGCTTTCAGCTGCAGTTTCTGGATAATCAACTCATCCAAATGGTTATCGACCAGCGACATAGGGACTTCGTAGATCGAAAAATCCTTGTCTCGCTCCTCGATGACCGCTTCTAGCGGAACATTACAGAACAAGGCAATTTTCTCTCGCGATTCAACCGAAATTTCCCGCTCGGTACGGCAGATAAGGATATCCGGTTGAATACCGATTTCCCGCAATTGGCCTACGCTGTGTTGCGTCGGCTTGGTCTTAAGTTCAGCAGCCGCCTTCAAGTAAGGAACCAGCGTTAGATGAATGTAGAGACAGTTTTCTTTGCCCGTGTCGAGTGCAAACTGTCGAATCGCTTCCAGGAACGGCAGGCTCTCGATATCACCGACGGTCCCACCGATTTCCGTGATCACCACATCGGTCTCCTCATCAGCCAGCTTGGCAATCACCGATTTGATCTCGTTGGTAATGTGGGGAATGACCTGTACGGTTTTCCCCAGGAACTCTCCCCGCCGCTCCTTCTCAATCACCGACTGGTAAATCTGTCCCGTCGTGTAATTCGAATCTCGCGTTAGGGGGCTGTGGGTAAAACGCTCGTAATGTCCAAGGTCCAAGTCCGTCTCGCTGCCATCATCGAGCACGTAGACTTCACCATGCTGGTAAGGATTCATGGTGCCTGGATCCACATTGATATAGGGATCCAGTTTCTGCATTTTGACACGTAAGCCACGTTGTTCCAGCAGCATGCCGATCGACGCACTGGTAAGCCCTTTTCCCAGAGAGCTAACAACACCACCAGTCACAAAGATGTGTTTTGTCATAGTTGTCTTAGATCCTGCATCCATTCAGTCAGTGCACACGCCAAGTCACGATTCTACCCTTTCTGACGCCGACTGACAAACGCCTGATAATCCTCCAGGGTATCAATCCCCACCGTCGTCTCGTGACAAATCCCTACCAAGATAGTCTCTCCGGCCGTCAGGACACGTAACTGCTCTAAACTCTCCACTTGTTCCAGCGGCGCCACTGGCATCTGAGCTAACTGCAGCAGGAATTCTCGGCGATAGGCATAGAGCCCAACATGCTGAAAAAAACAGCCCGGGTCAGACTCCAATAACCGGTCTTCCCCATCCCGGGGATGGGGAATCACACTGCGACTAAAATAGAGTGCTCTTCCCTGAGTATCAAAGACAACTTTGACACAAGCGGGGTCTTCCAGTTGCTGGCGGTTGCGAATCGGCGTCGCCAGCGTGGCCATGACAGCCGTTGGCTGATTTTCCAATAGTTCAATTACCTGGTCGATCACCGTCCCCGATATCTCGGGCTCATCCCCTTGCAGATTGACGATAATATCGATCTCGTTTAATCCACGGGCCACTTCGGCCACTCGATCGGTCCCGCTTGGTGCGGCCGGGTCGGTCAAAACCACCTCACCACCAAACTCTCTCACGGCAGTGGCAATCTTTTCGTCGTCCGCTGCAACACAAACGCCGACTGGACGCTGGGCTTGCTGAGCCGCTTCATAGGTGTGCTGAATTAGCGGCTTACCGGTCTCCGACAGCAGCAACTTTTCCGGCAACCGCGTGGAGAGCAACCGTGCAGGAATAACGATGTAACTGCTCATAGTAATCTCAACCGCTTATTGACCAATCCCCAGGATCCAGCGCCCCCACGTCAGTACATACAACGGGATCAGGGCCAGGCCTATCAGGTTCAACCACATGCCGGCATACGCCATCTCACGAATCTTAATCCGTTCCGAGGCAAAGACAATCGCGTTGGGAGGTGTGGCTACCGGTAACATGAATGCACAACTGGCCGCCAGCGTTGCTGGAATGATCAACAACCGACTGTCGCCGCCAACGATCAGGGTAGCAGAAACACCGACGAGCAGCGGAACCATGATCGTCACCGTTGCCGTGTTACTGGTCACTTCCGTCAGCAGCACGATCACTCCCGTCACGATTAGCATCGGTATCAGCGGGGATAACGAAGGCAGCAGCGTGACTGCCTGGGCAATGGCCGCGGCCAAGCCACTGGAACTAACTGCCTCTGCCAGGCTCAACCCTCCTCCAAACAGCAGCAACACGCCCCAGGGCAAACGCGAAGCAACTTGCCAGTCGAGGGCAAATTCACGACGCTGCCAGTTCACTGGAATCAGGAACAGCGATAAGGCGCCGACCAGGGCAATCACCGTATCATTGAGCTGAGTTACCATGGGAAGCTGGGTTGTCAACCAGTCCCAGTCCTGCAGCGGTGCCCGCGATACCCAGAGCAGGGCAGTCATCGTGAAAACCACCAGCACGGTCCGCTCACCCCGGTTCATGGGGCCCAGTTGCTTGATCTCCTCTCCAATTAACGATTTTCCACCCGGAATTTCCTGGAACTGAAAAGGAAAGATAAAACGGGTCATGCAAAGCCAGGTCAAAACCAGCATCGTTACGACCAGTGGCCCCGTGAAGACCATCCAGCGACCAAAGGAAATGGAATAGCCCAATTCCTCCAGCTGCTCTGCCATGAAAGCATTGGGAATGGTCCCGACGTAGGTAGTCATGCCACCAATACTGGCTGCATAGGCCACGCTTAACATCAGGCAGGTGGCAAAGCGATTGACGTCTTTACGTAACAGGACCTTATCCGGGGACAGTTCCTCCGCCGGTTCGCCAGGGCGGGACAGACTGGTGGGTGCACCCAGTTCAAAGCGATGGTAGAGCAAGTTGATCAGGCTAATGGCAATCGGTAGCATCATGGCCGTCGTAGCTGTATTGCTAATCCACATGCTCAAGCCAGCGGTCGCAATCATGAAACCTGCCACCAGCCGCCGCGGACGAACCCCGACATACCAGACCGTCAGCAGGGCAATGCGACGGTGCAATCCCCAGCGTTCGATCGCCAGGGCAATCATGAATCCGCCCATCAACAAAAACACAAACCGGTTCGCATAAGGAGTCGCAGCCTGCTGAAAAACCTCCTTGCTGCTCCCCTCGAAAACACCCAGCAGCGGAAACAGCACCAGGGGCAATAGCGACGTGGCCGGCAGTGGCAGTGCCTCGGTCATCCACCAGACAGCCATCCAGACCATGATGGCTGCCGTCTTGCCCGCCGGAGGGCTAAGCTGCATCAGCGACGATTGGGAGAGCCCGTAAATTGCCAGGGCCAGCAACGGTCCCAAGGCCAAACCCCAATCACGGATCGCAGAATGCTCAACGGCAGGGTCTGCCGAATCGGTTGGGATTTGATTCATGAATACTTTCTCTTGCGGAAGACTAATCCAAAACCGCAAACATTACGGGCTCCAGAAGAACGATGAATTCTAGCAGCCAGGGCCCATTTCGTAATAGCAGAAATAACACAAAGTCCGCCGCGTCCCGCTTGCCAGCGCGTGGCCGCTGCCCGCTTCCTGTGGTATAAAACAAGTCACCGAGCGTTGGCAACCCGACGGCAAACTCCCGTATAACCAGGGTGAATCTCATGAAACGAATTCTCGTGTTAGCAATCGCGTTGACCTGTACCTGGGCAACGAGTTCACTACTACGGGCCGGTGATTGGCCGGGCTGGCGCGGTCCCCAACGGACCGATGTCTCCACCGAATCAGGGCTTCTCAAATCCTGGGGCGACAAAGGGCCCACGCAACTATGGAGCTACGACAATGCCGGACTCGGCTATGGCGGGCCAGCCATCGTCGGAAAACAGATGTTCCTGCTGGGAACACGCAAGGAATCAGAAGTCTTGATCGCCATCGACGTGGCCAATGGAAAAGAACGCTGGGCCACACCGATTGGCTCCATCCTCAACAATGGCTGGGGAAATGGTCCCCGCAGCACACCAGCAGTTGATGGCAACCTGGTCTATGCCATGGGCGGACGAGGGAATCTTCTCTGCGCCAACACGCAAACCGGAAAAATGATCTGGCAGGTCTCCATGACTGATTTTGGCGGGCGGGTTCCCGGCTGGGGTTACACCGAATCAGTACTGATCGACGGGAACCACCTGCTCTGTACCCCCGGTGGCAGCCAGGGAGCCATCCTGGCACTGGAAAAGAAAACCGGTGAGAAAATCTGGCAGTCCAGCGATTTTACCGATGGTGCCCAGTACTCCTCGATTATCGTTGCCGAGCATGCGGGCCAGCGTCAGTACATTCAGCTCACCATGAAGAACGTGGCCGGGGTCGCTGCTGACAGCGGGAAACTGCTCTGGAAATCCTCCTTCCCCGGTAGCACTGCCGTCGTGCCTACGCCGATTTACCATGACAGTCACGTCTACGTCAGTTCCGGCTACGGGGCCGGCTGTAAACTGGTCCAACTCGATGACAACAACCAGGCCACGGAAGTCTACAGCAACTCGCTCATGAAAAATCATCATGGTGGAGTTCTGCGAGTCGACAACTCCCTCTACGGCTACTCGGATGGAGCCGGCTGGGTTTGCCAAAATTTCAAAACCGGGGAGAAGGTCTGGAACGATCGAAATTTCGGTAAAGGTTCCCTCACCTATGCCGACGGCATGCTCTATTGCCTGAGTGAGCGTGATGGCACGATCGCGCTGTTCGAAGTGTCCGCCACTGGCTGGCAAGAAAAAGGTCGCTTCCAGATGGAACCCCAGGCCACGATCCGCAGCCCGCGGGGACGCATTTGGACTCATCCCGTGGTTGCCAACGGCAAGCTTTACCTGCGAGATCAAAACCTGGTCTTCTGCTACGACATAAAACAACCCTAACACCGTTGCTACTGCCCATTTTTACTAGTTTTTGCTCGAGAGGTTCCTGACATGAAGAATCGACTCCGCCCCCTGTTGGCACTCTTGTTACTGCTCCCGCTGGTCTTGATCCTGGTTTTACAGACAACCGCAAATCCCCGCGCCGAGGACGACCAGGGAATCGAACAGCGACGTGACCGGGATGACGATAACGAAGACGACGAGCGACGAAGACGTGACCGGGATGATGATGACGACGAGCGACGACGTGATCGGGACGAGAACGAGGATGACGAACGGATCGATTACTACCGCAAGGCCGAAGCCGAGCTCAAAGAACTGGTCGAAGCGGGCAAGATCAGCCGGAGGCAGGCCCAAGAGCGACTCGTGGGT
>JAYGDG010000475.1:0-6467 GCA_046583015.1 Pirellulaceae bacterium
ACTTGCTGGCCGAATCCGCGCTGGCTTTTTGAGCGGCAGCGGCGCGGGCTGCCAAATCCTGGTTGCCTGGCTGAGCCGCCGTGGCGGCGGCTAAACGCATCGAGGTATCGGCGGCAATCTTAGCCGTGGCGACCGCCTCCAGGGCCGCCTGGTTGGCCAGCTCGCTGGCAGTCGCTGCCTGTTGAGCCTTGGCGGCCGCATCAATCGCCAGTTTTTCGGCAGCTGATTTGGTGGCCGTCGCCTTGGCCAGCGTGTCAGCCTTGGCAGTTGAATCGGCGGTGGCGGCCGTTAGAGCCTGCTTGGCAGTCGCTTCGGCCGTGGTCTTCATCGGCAGCAACTTCTGGGCTGCATCCAGTGCGGACTTGGCCGCAGTCAGCTGCACGGTCGTGTTCTTTAACTGATCGGTCGACTTGACCACTGCCACCTTGGCTCGAATGTCCCCCTTCATTTCCGCCACCTGGGCTCCATTGGCAACATTCCAGAGTCGGACGCTGGCGTTTTCAGAACCGGAGGCGATCCGCTGACCATCCGGGCTAACAGCGACCGTGAGGACCGCTGCTCCGTGGTTCATTTGTCGCACCACGGGATTGGCCGCAACCAGGTTCCAGTGGCGAACCGTGCCGTCGAGGCTTCCGGAGATAAAAAATGTTCCTGCCAGGGGTGCCAGCGACGTGACCGGCTTGGTATGGCCCGCGATAGTGCGGTGGGATAACAGGGGCCAAGCGTGAACGGTCGTTCCGGTGACGCCGGCGATCATTCGCTGGTCGTTCTGCCCGACGGCCAGCAACGATCCGGCAGCCGTCTTGAACCTGGCCATGACCTGCTCGACTGCCCCGTTCGCGATGTTAATGACTTTCAAGCCGCCGGCTGGGACGTCCTCGCGAGCCAGCAGCATGAGACCATCATGACTAAAGACCAGCTCGGCCACCATCGCGTCAATGCCGGCAATCTGGTTGGGAGCGAGACTGGCACCGTTGGCTGGATTCCAGATCTTCAGTAACTTGTCGGCTCCCGCGGTCACCAACAGCTGGCCATTGGGCCTCATGGCCATGGCTTGGAGGGGACCACCGTGGCTCGTGTTGTAGAGTTGGGCACCGGTGTCGATCGCAAAGCCGCGAATTACCCCGTCCGCGTATGCGGAGTAGACTTGCGTGCCAGTGGGATTTACCGCCAAGCCACGCACTGGCTGATCATGTGCGGGTCCGGCAGCCTGGAACCGGACGGTGCGGGTCAGCAGTTGCCCGTCGACCAGCAACTGCAACTGTCCGGCCACCTTGGTGAACGTTGCTCCGACCAGGTCGTCAACGGGAAAAGCCTGCAGTAACCGACCATCAGAGATCCGCCAAAGGAGCGCCTGGTGGTCGGCGGAGGTGCTGATTAATTGGCTGCGATCGCTGTTAAACAGGTGGCTCTTTAGCGGGCTGGAGTGACCAACGAGCGTTTGCAGCAGTTTGCCATCGGACAGCTGGTAAATGGCCAGACTGTGATCGTCAAGTGCCACGGAGATCAGGGCCCGGTCGTTGGCCAGCGTGGAGGAAACCGGGATAGCAGCCAGTTGGGTGGTTCGCACCGGCTGGCCGTTGGCAGGATTCCACTGCTTGAGTGTCTTGTCGGCGGCCAGCGAGACCGGTTGGTTGTTGGCTGCTAACCCCACCCCCACGATTGCTCCGGCATGCCCTGCATAGGTGGCCAGTTCCCGGCCCGTTTCAAGCGACCAGGTCTTGACGATCTTGTCTGCCCCACCGGTGATTAGCTGCTTGCCATCGGCGCTGAATCCAGTCGCGGTGACTGGGCCCTGGTGGCCAGACAGACGAGCGACTTCGGGAAACTTGCCGTCGGCCAGTAACCAGATGCGGGCGGTTCCATCGGCCGAGGCCGTGGCCAAGCGACTGTTGTCGGAGCTGAAAACCAGGTCCAAAATGGGACCATCGTGGCCAAGTAATACCTGCAATGTCTCTCCGGACTGCGCATTGATGACTACCACCGCCGGACGCTCTGACTTGTTGGACACGAAGGCCAACAAGGTCCGGTCTGAACTGACTGCCAGCGGACCGGCGCTTTGGTTCCCGGAGACGACCGGTGCGACCGCCGGTTTTACCTCCAAATTCCAGACGGTTACCGACCCTGTCTCGGTGGCAGAGACTAGCCGGGTTCCGGTTGCATTGGAGCTGAGATGGGAAACCGTTGCTAGCGAATGGTGTACTTCTCTGACCAGTTGGCCGTCGGTGACATTCCAGATCCGGAGGCTTCGTTCCGGGCCGCTCGTGACCAGGTGAATCCGTCGCTCGTTGGCTGGCTGGCCCTCAACGGGAACGGCCGTGATGAAGTGCAGGGCGGTCAGCGCCCCTTTGTGGGCTTGCCAGGACCGGAGTGGTTTGCCCGCAAGATCCTGGCGGATCTGGATCTGTCCGCTGGAGGTGGCGATGGCCAATAATCTCGATTGCGGGTCGATCGCCATCCGTGTGGCAGCGGCGGGGATTTCCAGCAAAGTCTGCCTGTAAGCAGTTGGAATTTTCCAGCTGCGAATCAGGTTATCGGACCCCCCGGTGACTAGAAACTGGCGGGTAACCGGGGCTGGGCCGCCGGCGGCCGCTTGCACTTCTTGTTCTGTTGGCTGTTGCCGTAACAGTGTCAGCGCCTCGATGGGGGTCGGCGTCTGGATCACCTGCAGGAGCGACCCTTTGGCAAGATCCCAGATACGGATGGTCTGATCCTGGCTGGCGGAGTAAAGCAACGTCTCGTCAGCTGACAGGCAGAGTGCCGTGACCGGTGCCGTGTGGCCGTCCAAGACCGCCACGACCTTTTGGTCTGCCATGTTCCAGAGTTGCAGCAGGTTGTCGGCGCCCGCGATGATCGCCACCTGCCGCTGGGCACTGACGACGATGGCAGTGACCGCGCTCGGCGCGCTCAGCTGGGCGGTCTGCACATCCCTGGGGTATTGCCAGAGTTTCACGGTGCGAAAGCCGCCGGAGGCAAGTCGATCACCCTGGCGATTGAAGCGCAGCGACTGGACGACGTCCAGATGCGAGATGCCCGGCAAGTTGTCTTCAGGGCGCTGCTGCAAATTGGGATCGCTCAATCGTGCGATCAGTTGTCCGGTCGGGACGTGGTAGATGAAGATCTGGTTGGCCCGGCCACAGGCAGCGAACTGGCCATCGGGACTAACCGCAACCGCGTAGATTGGGTGCTTGCCGGGTGGTAACTGGCGCCAAATCTGAGGTGAAAGGAGTGTTTCGGCAGCAGAGCCCTTGGCTCCCTGGTCAATCCACAACTTGATCAAACCAAGTTCCTGGGAGGTGAGCGGGCTGGCAGCCACCTCATTGTCTGGTGGGGGCATCAGCGGTTTGAGCTGATGGGAAGCCATCTTAAGGAGCAGGCTCTCGCTACCCTTGCCGGCCACGACGGCCGGTCCGCTGTCCCCTCCTTTGATCAAGGCGGCTGGTGTCTCGAGGACTAGTTCGCCGTTGGCCTCACTGTCGCTGTGACAAGCCAGGCAACTCTTGCGAAAAAGTGGCAGGATTTCCTTGCCGAAACTGACCTCGTCGGTCCGTTTTAACTGGCTGATCGGGATCGGTGTCTGGGCGAAAGAGGGCAGCGCAAAGAGCAATACGAGGATCAGTGGTAGGGGTGTACGGTGCATGTTAAATGGGGGAGTCTATCGAGCGTAAAGGGTCGAACTGACGGGGCTACTTCGTTTTCTTCACTTCCTGGACGACCAGCGGAAGTGGCTGGTCCACAATCAGGTTCTGGTTGTTTAGTTTTAACGTAACTCGCAGGGTCAACTGGTGGGTACCTGCCGTGGCATTGGCTGCTGCCGTGATCGCCAGGGATGCCTGGTCTTGGCCCTTGGCAATATTAACGTTGGGGATCGATAGACCGCCAACGCCCGTGGGGACGACGCCGGCCACGGTAACTTGCTCGGCAAAGGCGAACAGGCGGGTAATCTTCACCGGCAGCGTCACTTGTTCTCCTTGCTTGACGATGAGATTAGCCTGTGGCGCTGCCAGCGTGATGGGGGCTGGAGCGACCTTGATGGTAAACGGCGAGCTGACCAGGGCGATGGTCAAGTCCTTGGCTTTCGCAGCGTTGGTTCGGTCGGTGACCAGCTTATCGGTGGCGGTTTTGAGGATGGCTGCCGCCTTGGCCAGCGTCGTCGCTTCGACGGCCTTCTTGTCGGCCAGCTCCTTCGCTTCATCCGCTTTGGCAGCGCGGCTGCTGTTCTCGGCCAACTCCTTGGTGGCGGCGGCAACAGCGGTCATGGCCGTGGTGACCTTGGTGGTGCTATCGGTGGCAACCTTCTGGGCCGTGGCGGCGGCCGTTTTTAGCGTTGCGTCCTCGGGCTTGGCCAGGGAAGTTGCTTTGGCCTTGGCTGCGGTGGCAGTGGTTACCTTGGCGGCGGTCTGGGCATCGACTAGTGCTTTGCCGCTGGCAGTCATTTTTTGTTCGGCTGCCTTTTTCGCGGTGGCAGCGTCGGTGGCCATTTTGTCACTGGCGGTTTTGGCAGCCGTGGCAGCCGTGGCAGCTGCGTCTGCCTCGGCCTTGAGTTGGTCCACTTTCTTCTTCTTTTCCTGGGCAACCGTTACAGCTTCCGGGTTTCGACTGTACTTGACTTTTTCAGCCGTGCCGCGGAGGTAGAGCGTGAAGGTACCTGGTGGGGTGTTGGCCTTCAGCTGCAGCAGCATTTCACCGTTGTCGGCATTAGCGTTGATTACCAGCTGCTTGGCCGTGGCATTAGGTGGCAGACCGACGGCCGTCAATGTCATTTTTCCCTTGAAAGCACCGCGCCGCTTGTATGGAATCTTGACGTCGGCAGCCCGGGACGCTTCGACCAGTGAGCCGTTGCCCAGGTCCAGGCCGACGACGGCCGTCTCGATTTCGGAAATTGCGATGGTCAGTGCGGAGGCCAGCCGGCTGACTGGAATGTTACCAGCGTTATTTCCGTTTTGCGCGGTCCCTTGCCAGTTGACCACGGCAAACCTGCCTGGGCGGCTAATCGGCTTGCCCTCCTCGGTGGCTTCGGCGACCAGGGAAAACTGGCCGGTTGTCGGCGCGACATTGTCGGCACACCGCAGTTGCATCAGAGTACTGGTCATTGCGGGGCCGATGGTCACCTCGCTGGCTGTAATGCCGGCCGGCAAATTCGTTGCTTTAACCCGGATGGCTTCATTGAAACCGTGGTGGCGGTAGGCCACCAGCTGCAGCGCCAGTTGGCCACCCTTTCGCAGCAGCAACCCGGGGTGCCCGTGCTCGGGGACCGCCACCACCCGGAAATCGGCAGTCCGGGGACGAATCACCAGGCGGTAAGTCTGCCTGGGGTCATCACGTAACATGTTTAGACCATCGGTGACCAGCACCCGGTAGGTGCCATCGGCAGGAACGTCGAGCCGGTAGACCGGGTCGGAAGTCCGGGCGTCGAAAAAGCCGGCCAACGGCGTGGTTCCCCCGTTGACGGCGGCCACCAGTTTGACCTGTTCTTCTTCTTTTTCGGTGGCCTCTTGGGTGACTTGTTGAATGATCAGTCGCGTGTCGGCCAGCGCATGATGTCGCTCGCAGAAGATTTCGACAACCAGTTGGTCCCCCTGCTTGGCGTTGAATGTGTACCAGTCGTAATCAGCGCGCCCTTGGAAACGGCCGGCCAGCTCGACCGGCAAAACCAGTGGTTGGGCGCCGGACGCCTGGTTGTTTGGTTCCGTTTCAAGCGTTGGAGGCAGATCACTGATCCCGACCAGCACGGTATTGGAATGCCCAACGGCACCTTCCAGCTGGAATGAAGTCAGGTCCATGCCAGCGCTGACCGAATCAATCGCCACCCGACTGGGGGGCGCATAGCGCTGGGGGGTGGCCGGGATCGGGATTTTGACGTCGAGTTGTTGGAGTTCCACTCCCTCGATACGGAGGCCGGACGGCTGGCCGGACGGCAGGTTGCGGCCATAGAGCGTGAATTGGCGAGTACCGCCAGCTTGGCCGGTCGGGGGGTAAATAAAATCGATGTGGGGAAGATTACCGACTGAAAGCCGGTAAAAAAAGTCCGGGCCGCCGCGGTAAGTGGCGTCGTAAACTTTGATGATAAATTTACCGTCGGCCGGCGTGAGAAAGTCGACAAGTGGCTCATTTTCACGCGTGCTGCGGCTGTTACCCAAGACCCGGCCTTCGGAATTGAGCACGACTACCACCGGGACCATGCGGGAGTCGATACTGCGAGCCTGGCAACGCACGATCAGCCGCTGACGGGGTGGAGCCTGGCTGGCGTAGTAATCGACATCGGCAGTTTTGTCGAGTTGCCCAAAGACGGCCACCGGCAATTGCAACGGCTGCGCCTGGTCGGCAAGGTTATTATCCTGCTGCTCGGTCAAGGTAGCCAGTGAATCGACAAGGAACACGCGGGGATTGGAAATCCCGTACTTGCCGATGACTCGCACGTCGTGGTTGCCAGGGGGTACGTTGTTTGCCACCTTGACGACAAACTG
>JAYGDG010000495.1:0-2207 GCA_046583015.1 Pirellulaceae bacterium
GTCGGTGACACCACAGATAAAACCTCCAGTGGGACCCAGCGCGTTGCGAGTAAAAGAATAAAATCCGCCGGCATGTGGCAAAGCGGCAGATAGCTCAGCAATGCTCAAGACCATGCAGACATACATGATGGCCATGGCGAAGGTTGCGACGGCGAGTCCCCAAAATCCACCCGCCAGCAATCCGCCATTCCAGCCACCGTAGTCACCGGAAATGACTGCACCCACACCCAAGGCCCACAACAGGATCCAACCCGCGCTCGGTTTTAACTTCCGGTTCTGCAGGTAGGCGTCGTCGACGTTTTCATAGCCGGCTACACCAGCCATACGTTTTGGCATAACTAAATTCTCAAACAACTAGGGAAATGGAGGGGTGACATTATCATCGAGTGGAAAAATGGGGCGAACGCACTGCGTGTAAGGGAGCGACTGAAGGTTCGCACTTGTCGAGCCAGGCACATCCACGGCCACGATGGTTGAGGTAATGGCCTCGTAGTAGGGCCGAAATCCATTGGGGGATTTGACCACCACCAGGTCAAACTCTCGGGGATCCAAGCCTTGCGCTTTGTAGACCTGCTGACCCACCACGAAAACAGTCCCCGAGGTCACCACGATGTGAAAATCTCCGCAAACGAGCACTGCCGTGGGACCACCTTGCCCCACGGTTCCATTTTCGTAAACAAACTCACCGTCCGACAGACGCTCCACGGTGACTTCCAGCTCCAGTGGTGTAAAGCGACCTGGATCCAGCGTGCCACCAAGCGGTAATGTAATGGTTGCCCCTTCGCCAGCTGCCTGAGCTTGCTCAACGGCAGGCTGATCGACAATCAGCAGCAGCGCTTTGCCCTGGTAACCCTCGTCGATTAGCCCTCGGAGGATCGCATTACTGTCACCCGAGGCACCGGATGCCGTCGCGTCTGCGGCATCAGAGAAAACGGTCAGACCATCGTCGGTGGTGGCGATTTCAATGGCGTCTGACAGTGATGTCAACTCTGCCTGGAAAATCTCGCGATGATCCCACATGAAACGAGCCAGCCGCTCCGCTTCTTGATCGGCAAGTTGCTGGTTGTTGTTCGTGGTGATCAAGACGTTGGATTGCAAGGCGGGAACATCCGTGAATGGATTGCCAATCAAGATGCCGGCAGCCAGGCCGTCGTCGTGAGCTTCAATGGCCTGGCATGCTTGAATGGCTTCACCAAATTTTCCGGTCGCCGTTATCAACTCGTCACCTCGTACCAGCATTGGTAATTGAACACGCGCAACGGTAGGCGACGCTGATTCGTTGATTAATTTCAACAGCGCGCGAGCTGCCCGCTGGCCTGTCTGGTAGTGATCGACATGCGGATACGTGTGGTAGGGAACCAGGATGTCGGCGTTTTCTACCATGCAGTCGGTCAAAATCGCATGCAGGTCGAGCGATCCGACTACCGGGATTGACCCCAGGATGTCACGGACCCGGGTTAACAGCAGTCCCTCGGGATCGTTTTCTGTTTTTCCCGCCATCGCGCCGTGCAGCACGATGTAGGCAGCATCGATATCCGTCTGGCTGGCGATCGACTCGCTGATTTCATCGATCAGCCGGTTTAAGTCATCGGTCGGGATGTATCCTCCAGAGACAGCCCAGGCCGCCATCGTGGGTATCACCTCGATGTCGGACTCATCCTGAAAGACGTCCAGTGCACCGGCCACTTCTGTCTTGGTGCCTCGCAAGATTTCTAGCAAGGCCCGGTCACGGACGATCTGAAAATCTTCGTAACAGGTGGGGACGGGATTAAAGACACCCGTCTCCTGTTTCATTTCAGCAATCAGCACACGTGGCATGGCAACTTGTTTCCATGATTAGGGTCGGGCCATCTTGCTTCCAGAAGCAAGCACCAGCTTCAGAGCAGCTCAACGATTGTTTCCAAAAACAAACATGCTATGCTCCACGTTCTCTTAGATGAGCGTCATTATACGCGGGATTTGGTGGGAGGTGGCTAAGGCCATCGTAAAACATGAAGATCACGGATATTGAAGCAATTCACTTGAGGATCCCGGATGTCGAGGAAATCGCCGATGGAACCCAGGATGTCCTGGTAGTGCGGGTTCATGCCGATAACGGCCTGGTCGGCGTCGGTGAAGTGACCAGCCAGTCTTACGTCTGCAAGGCCATCATTGATGCTCCCCGTTCCGCGGAACGTCGTCACGGTTTGCGAGAAATTCTCGTGGGG
>JAYGDG010000624.1:0-1773 GCA_046583015.1 Pirellulaceae bacterium
GAATCATCTGCGTTGCTTGTCGACCAAAGATGGCGCTGTTTTGTGGACCAACGAGAGTCCCGGGGTCCGCACGCTGATCGAGGAACCAGGAAAGAAGCTTACGTCCACACCGGGCTTTAAGACCATGTGCTTAACGGTGGCGACACCCGACGCGCTGATCATTCAAGGCCAGACGCGGATGAACGTGGTTTCTGTTTCTACCAAGACTGGCGAGGTGTTGTGGAACAAGCGAAAGATTACGAATAATCCAAATGCGATTTACATAGATGGGAAACTCGTGTTGGGAGTTGGGACCGGTGGCAATCACATTGTTGTTGACCCGGTCTCGGGTGAGGTTGAAGAGGATTTGAAATTCCGCAAGCGCGCTTGCACGCGTTTGACAGCCACGGGGGACTCCATTTTCTGTCGTGGGGAAGGAACACTTAGATTTGATCGTGCTACCAAGAAGGTTTTCGTGGATGGCGGCGTCCGTCCAGCCTGTAACGATGGAGCACTGCCGGCTAACGGCCTGCTTTACATCGGCCCCTGGCAGTGTGATTGCAACTTGTCCCTGATCGGTGCCATGGGAAAGTGTTCCGCAGGAACATTTCGATTTGATCTGTTGGCCACGGAAGCAGAGCGGCTAGACGTCCGGGCGGCTGATCTAATGAAAGTTACACCTTTGTCGATTCAAGCGGCTGACTGGTCGACCTATCGGGGAGACAATAGCCGGTCGGCGGGCAGTCCGGCGAAGGTTCCCCAGAACCTGGGGCCACGCTGGTCGTTTGCACCGCCACGAGCTCATGTACCGGTGGCCCCGACGACCGCCGGAGGGCTTGTCTTCTTGGCTGGCGAAGATGGTAAAGTTCGTGCCCTTAAGTCCGGCTCCGGGGAACTGCATTGGGAGTTCAGTACGTTGGCCCCGATCAAGAACCCTCCCAGTATCTGGGAGGGGCGCGCCTACGTGGGTAGTGGTGATGGCTACGTTTATTGCCTGGAAGCGGCTACCGGTAAATTGCTGTGGCGTTTTCGCGCCGCTCCGGTCGAACGGCAGATCATGGTTTATGGTCGTTTAAGTTCGACTTGGCCGGTAAACACGGGTGTCATGGTTCATGAAGGAGTGGCTTATTTTGCTGCCGGGATAATCGATCACGATGGTACCTACGTCTACGCACTGGATGCCAAAACTGGCAAGATCAAATGGCAGAATAATAGTAGCGGTCACTTGAGTGGCGAATTGCGTAAGGGCATTAGCGCCCAAGGTAACTTGAGTGTCCTGGGTGACCAGTTACTGCTGGCTGGTGGCAACCAGGTCTCGCCCGCGATTTACGATATCAAAACGGGTGAGTGTCGCTCCAAGCCATTTTCCCAGGGACAGCCGAAGGCCAACGGCGGCCAGTTCGTGGGTGTTTACAACAATGTGTCGGTTATCGCCGGTGGTCGCATTCTCTATTCCGATCCACGCAACGTGGCTACCAAGGGGAAGTTTACGATCTTTGCCGAAAAGAAAGCACTGCAAATGAACTATGGCGGGATCCCGCCTGCCTGGACTGACCAGACGCTGGCCATGGTTAACTTCAAACATGGGAAGCTGATTTGTTGCAACGGTCCGGCGGTGACAAAGCAACTTACCAGCGGCTACGGAGAAGCTGCCACGAAGCCGGCCCAGCGTCGCTTTTTGACGATCAGCAAGGTGTTGGAGACAGGTGGTTTGACGCGCTGGCAATCCGATATGAATGGCGCTGAAAAATTTGAAACCGTTTCGATCGCCGTAACCCAGAATGCCGTGGTGGC
>JAYGDG010000670.1:0-2645 GCA_046583015.1 Pirellulaceae bacterium
TTTTTCTGCCTCCAGGTTTTTTAGCTGGTTTTTCTTGAGTAACCTCAGGTTGGTTTGCAGTCGCGTGATCTCCTCCATCGTGTAGATATTTCGGATATAAGCTTTCATGGCACTCCGGTTGCGGGCATCGAGACTTTTCAGTTCCGACTTACCCATTTTCTCGTCGTGCAAATACCGGCTGATATGGTAGGAAGGATAGTCATTGGCAATATTGTGTTTCGCAGCCAGTTGCATAAAGGTCCGCAGGTTAAGCGTGGTACCCCGTAAGGACTTGACCAGCACCTGCAAACGGGTTTCCAGTTCCGCAATACGCGGGGCAAAATTTGCCCGTGGCAGTTCGATCGTCTCGTTGATCACCGCCAGTCGACTATCCGCCTTTGTCTTGATCGTGCGCAGCGATTTCAACGTACTGAGCCCCAGCATATTGCCCAGTGCTTCTGCATTCGGCGGTCGGTCCACGTTCTTGTAACCAATCGGATTAATATCTCCACCGCATCCCTGGATAAAGAAGGCAATCGCCCCCTGGTCGAGATTGTCTTCAATCACCTGGGAAGAAAAACCGGTCATGTCTGCCGTCTGGTTTCCACTGGGAACGCCCTGGATCGGATGGACAGCAAAGTTGTAGACCAGGGCAAGTGGCCGACCATCTTCACGATCCAACCGCAAAATACCGATCTCGGTATCAACGGGCCCCACACCCGCAACTTCTTCATCCGGAGGCAACGAATACGCCTGGCGGACATCGATCTCTTTGCCGCTCTTGAGAAACATGCGGCGATTTTCCATGATACGATCTTCCTGCCCAACACCCACACCAACCCGCACCGGAACCAGCTTCGCGACTGCCCGTTTGATGACCTGGAACGTTCGTTCTTCCACATCCTTGCAAGGGGCACCGTGACAATGGCTGGCATTGAACATGATCTGCTTGGATTTCAAGCCGAGTTCTTTTTCAGCCCGCGCCCTTACCTTCTCAATAAAATCATTGGGGATCGAACCGATCTCACCAAACGAGACGACGTCCAGCGTGACCAGCACCACCGTGGTCGCGTCACTCTTGATGACCAGTGCCTTGGCAAACAGGGGACTCTCCAGGGGGCCGCTTTCGACACGCGAAATATCGATTTTGGCAGCCCCTGCCTTAAGTTGGGCCGCCCAACTTTCCACTCCCCCGAGCGGGCCTGCCACTAACATCACGAGGCAGCTTGCCACCCACCAGATTCGTCGCCGGTCGGCTGCACCGCGGGGCAACACTCCAGATTGCCAGGATGATTTTGGATGGAACATCGTATTCCCCTTGTTGTCAAAAAGTCTTGCCTTGAATCTGTAGAAGAAGTCTCGCTCCGCGATTGTACCACTCACTTCTGCCCTTTGCACGAACACCCCCGAGAGGCATTGACATCAGTCTGTCATTCGACAATGGCTCGACTGCGAATCTCTTTGTAGATCCGCAGGGCTTGCTGGTATTCAGACATGGCAGCTGGCGGTAATACCTGCTGATTTCGAGTGATCTCGGTTTCAATTCGTTGAATCAGGTAATCGACTTCCCAACGAAAGGGCCGAATCGGCTGGTCGTCAACACGAACATACCAGGGAGCCGTGTGAGCAAACCGCACGCGCCTATTCTTATCAAACTGGTAGCAGCAAACTGCGACAAAACGGGTCCGATCAAAGGCCCTCGTCCACTGAAATGTCCCTTTCCAGGCACCCGTGCCAGTGCGCCGCCATTGCACGGGGATCACATCGCTGAATCCTGTCCCCACAACTTCCACACGATCAACCTTTTCGTGGTAGATCACCTCACCGGTCAAGGACACTTCCTTGACCTTACCACTTGAACGTCTCAGTGTTGCCCCGGGCAACAAACCGTCTAGGGTAGCAAGCAGCATGGGACCGGTTGTGACAAAGCTCCGTCCCTGTTTCAAGCCGCTAATCCAACCCTGTGGCGTGAATCCTTTCGGTTGATGGACGTAAACACGGCTAAAACCAAGCGGAACAGGATGGACACCCGACGCTGTGCCAGCTGTCGGCTTCAAATCAAAACCGCAATTTAAAAGCGTGTAGTAATTCTGCAGCCCAAATTGAATCCATCCGTATTCCGTCATCCCACCCGCATCTGATTCAATATTCCATTGCCTGGCTGACGGCACTGCCGAACGACGAAAACCAAACTCGGTACGCCAGAGGCTATTGTTGGAAAGCTCAAACAAATCCACCTTGGCAACAGGAACCAGCATCATGGACCAGGGCCAGCTGTGTTTATCGAGATCCAGTAGTGCTCCCTCGGCATGCGCTTTCTCGGCAATTTTTGCTACCGGAGGCATCTTCTCCGTGAAAATCGACTTGTGGTTTAGCACAAACACCGCACCGAGCGTGTGGCGTTGCTGGTCAATGTTGAACACCTCGTACTCCGTATTACGGGGAAACATAACGTGTGTCCTGTCGATTGAAATCACGTCTGCACCCAGATCTTTCCGATCTCCATGAGGCGAAGGGCCTTGTCGACGCAGGGGAGAAGGAGCTAGATGGGGAGCCTTGTTGGAATTGATCGTCCAAAAAGTGACTGGAAATGTCACGTTCAGGTCTTCGGCCAACTGAACGTTGGATAGTTCATGGAGACGTCGATGAACATGGGTTTCTCCGCT
>JAYGDG010000680.1:0-3048 GCA_046583015.1 Pirellulaceae bacterium
TGGTTCTTGTTTCCAGAACTGTCTTGTGCCTTACCGTCATTAAATGAGTAAGCCAGGATAAGCTTGGCATTGCTGGCCGCAATATTACCAGGCTCTCGATAATGCGATCTGACCTCTGCATCCGTAAGCACACCATGATAAATGCGAACTTCGTCGATCACCCCCGTGAACGTGAAGGGTGCCTGGTAGTCACCCACGCTGCCACCTGCATCGGCGCCAACTTCCAGACCTTGCGCGGGGTCTTTATCGATCAGTCCGCCAGCTTTGCCTGTCGCCACGAGTTTACCATCGACATAAAGTCGCATTTGTTTTTCCGGTGTCAACACACCCACCAGGTGGGACCACTTGTTAACAACACGCTTCAATCCGGTGATGGAGTGCAGCTTGCTGTCAAAACGGACAGAAAACCTTGGCTTGCCCTTTTCAATGGAAAGTGCGTAACCGATTGCCGGTCCACCGTGGGCCAGGACCACACCACCATTCTTCTCCGGTTTTGCCCAGGCTTCGGCTGTGATTGCCTGTCCGGCAGGATTCAAGCTCTTCGACTTGGCAACCTGCACCATCGACCCGCTGCCAGCAGCAGCACCTTTCTTGACTACCGGTGCTTCCTTCGAGGTGGCAAAAAGCTGGTGTTCTAGCGTTGTTGTCCAACGCAAATATTGCGGCTTGCGGCCAAAACCGTAAACGGTGGAATCATCACAAACAATGATGCGCCCGGAAGGTGCAAATTTTCCGGCCTGGTAATACCCTGCATGACCCCCGGCAAAACTGCGTCCGTAAACCCAGTAGGCGCGGTGAAACCAGCTGCCATCCAGGTAACCGGTGGGCGAAAACAAGTGGACGCCATCACCCGTCTGGGTCCCGCCCTGTTCGGCAGGCGTTCCGGAATGGGGACCCAGTTCTTCCCGCTTCCCGTCAAAATCAAACCGTTGGGACCGCATGTAAACGTAGCTGCCATCGCTGGACAGGATGTCTGGCAAGCCAACTGGCATGTTCAGGACCTGGATCCGTGACTGCAAGCTCTTGCCTGTTTCGGGATCCTTGTCATTCATGGCAATTTCCGAGACTTTTGCTCCCGTTTTGACGTCTAGCTTGTACCACTTTAATCCACCGTCAAGAAAAGCCGATCGGCCGGAAACAAAATAAGCCTTGCCATCATAGATGAGGATATTTCCATGGACGGGCCAGACGGATTCGAGTTGTTCGAAAGCCATCAAGCGTCGATCCTGCGGGGCCGCCTGGAATCTCCAAATCAATGCCCCGTCACTCGCTCGCAGGCAATAGACACAACCATCTGCAGAACCAAACAATACGCGGCCGTCATGGAACGTTGGTGGCGAATCAACACGTCCCCCCGTCACGTAACTCCAGGCTGTTTTGCCAGTGGCAGCGTCGAGGGCATGAACCGTATGGGCATCGATCTGAGCCACAAAGACTTTCCCACCGGCGATCACAACACTGCTTAAGCGACCACCCAACTTGGAGCTCCAGTCGTTTGACAGTTCCGTGCCCATCGTCTGGCGTGTAAAACCACTTCGTTCCGTATTGCCTCGAAAGGTAGGCCAGTCTTTCTCGCTGGCCGGCTGGGTAATCACCTGTCCATAGGCGGGGCCGCGCAGCAGTCGTTCTGACTCCGGCGTTCTTTCGGTGATCTGACGACTCGGCGCCGCGGGTGCCAGGGCATTCATTCCGTACAACTTGGCTTCCGGGTAACAGGCGCAATCGTGCGGTGGCGCATAGACCATCCCGTTGCAAGGCATGATTCCATACAAGCAGCCACCACGGACCCAATGGTTAATGTCCCAGTCTTTTTTCTCGTGGTCGATAAATTCAATACCCGTACGTGAAGTCATCAGGAATTTATCGGTCGCCTTGGCGATGTAGCAGCGATGATGGAACCAGTAGGTGCTCACGTTGGGCGAAAACTCACGTTTCACTTCCCCGGTCCAGGGGTCACGACCGGTAAAGGTACCGGATTGGCGACCCTGGGTTGTGGGAGCCGACCAGACCAGGCCGCCTGCCACCAGCAAATCTTCGGGAGACTGGTATCCGGATTGGGCATGGGGGGCTGTCCAAAGCTGCTTACCCGTCTTGAGATCAAAGACCTGCATCTTTCGATCCCCGCCGGCGTACAGAACAACATCTTTGTAGAGCACCAGTTTTGGACCAAAATTCATCGTCACGTTCGCCCGTCGCGGCGCTGGCGGAGATGACCAGACAGGTTTACCAGTAACCCGGTCCAGGCAAACCACTTTGTCGCCGTCGTGAAACAAGACTCGATCCTGCTGAGCACTTAGCGTCAACGGTGCGACCGGCGTTTTATGACGCCAGAGGATCTTGCCGCTCTGGGCATTGACTGCCATCACGGTCCGCGGCTTACCATTCCAATGAAACTCCGTCGCCACGCGCCGCTGATCACCCAGGTTCAGTCCCGGGGCATAGCGCGCCACCTCGGTTTCGCCATCATTGACCAGCAAGTAATGCGTCCCATTTTGAGTAATGACCTCTTCGGTTGTCTTGGTTCCTTCATAAGTCTGCAAGACCTTGCCGGTGATCGCATCCAGTTCGGTCAGGGGAGCATGCAGGCCCAGCGTCACATAGACTCGATCTGTCGTCACCACCAGGCGTCGCGTCAATTGCGTGGGACCACTCTTGAGTGGCCAAAGATGATTCTGCCAGTCGGTGATCGGATGTTTCCAGAGAATGACGCCATTAAACGCATCACGACAAATCAATGTCCACCTCGGTGGTAATTGAATCGAGATACGAGAACCTTCATCCATGATGTAGAAAATCTTGCCGCCAGATGCTACCAGGGCACTCATACTGGCCATCCGATCGTGGTGACGCGACCAGCGGGGACTGCCGACCCACTGCAGATGGCGCGGAGGACCTACCACCGAATCATGGCCCACCGCATTGCCACTGGAGTCATAAAGGTAATGCGTCCACTCATCCAACTCCTTGCTGCGCGGCTTGACCTTCTTGGTCCACTGGTCACCTTCTTGCACATAAGCGACACCCAATGGCACCAGTACGCGCATCACT
>JAYGDG010000721.1:0-6140 GCA_046583015.1 Pirellulaceae bacterium
CAAACGTGCCGCGGATGATTCGTTCAATTCTGCACTAGCCCTTGCTGACAAGGCGCAGAGCTTTTACGCCCAAGACCGGCGAAAAAGACCTCAGGCAGCCCAACTCTATCGCAAGATGGAGGCCACCAAGGAGTGGGTGGAAAACAACTACTACCACTTGCCGATCGAGAAACAAAACCAGGAGCTGGTAAAAGTCAATGCATTCTGGAATGCCTACGCCAAGCACCAGGGCAAGTCTGGTTTCTTTTCTACGGAGTTCATGCAAGCCAGTGGCAATTTCACCGAGATGATGCTGGCCTTGGCCGTACTGGATTTGCCGTTTGAAGGCAAGGAACACAAGACTGATTTTGAAGCGCTCAAGCTAACGCTACAGCCGGGCAGTCCGTTGGTGGTCTTTCACCAGGAGATCAAGGAAAGTGCTCCGCTGGAGAATCCTTTACCAATCCTGGTCAGCCAGAACTTCTACCGTCACGGTGACCGTTACCGGCAGGACGGCAATGAGCGGTTTGACAAGTTCATCTCCGATGAATTCCTGGTGCACACGGTTTACGGTTGCCAGGTCGTGGTCACCAACCCGACGTCCTCGCGACAGAAGCTGGAAGTGCTGCTACAAATTCCGGCCGGTGCAATTGCCGTGAGTGGTCATCGCCAAACGCGCAGTATCCACGTCAGCCTGGAACCGTATCGGACTCAGACGTTCGACTACCTGTTCTATTTTCCCAAGGCCGGTATCTTTCCTCACTATCCGGTCCATATCTCCAAGCATGAACAGCTCGTCACCAATGCTGAGCCTTTCACGTTCAAGGTCGTGCAGAAGCCGACCAACATAGACCGTGAAAACTGGGCCTACATCTCCCAGTTTGGCAGCGAGCAGCAGGTGATCGAATTTTTAAAGCAAGCCAATCTTCACCGGATTCCCCTGGAGAAGATCGCCTTCCGGATGAAAGACAAGGCTTTCTTTGAGCAGGTTACGAGCCTGCTGCACGAGCGTCACGTTTATCAGCCGACGCTCTGGTCCTACGCGGTTGCCCACAATGATGTGGCTCGCATTGGGCAGTACCTGCTGCATATGAACAGCTTCGTTACTACTTGTGGCGTTTACCTGGACAGCCCCCTGTTGTCGATCAACCCGGTAGCCCGAAAAACCTACCAGCATCGTGACTATCGACCGCTGGTCAATGCACGGGCCCATACACTGGGGCAACGGCGGCAAATCGTCAACAAGCGTTTTCACACGCAGTATCATCAGTTGCTTAAAATCCTCAGCTACCGACGTGACTTGAGCGATATCGATCGGCTCGACGTGGTTTACTACATGCTCTTGCAAGATCGCATCGAGGAAGCGCTACAGTCTTTTGCGGAAGTCAATCCGGAGAAATTGACGACCCGTCTTCAGTATGACTACTTTGCTGCCTACATGGGTTTTTACACCGAGCAGCTGGAACCGCTGCAAGTCATCTTGAACAAGTACCAGGACCATCCGGTCGATCGCTGGAAAAATGCATTTGCCAGCATCAAGGACCAGTTGGATGAGCTGGAAGGTGAAATTCCTGGCATCCTGGATCCGGAGAATCGCGACCAGGTGCAAACCAAGCTGGCTGCCAGTACGCCCAGCTTGAACCTGGTGATCGAGGGCAAGCAGGTGCAACTTGGTTATCAGAATGTCCCCAAGGTTCAGGTGAACTATTACCTGATGGATATCGAATTGCTCTTTAGTCGTAAGCCGTTTGTACAACATGGTTCTGGTCAGTTCTCGTACATTCGTCCGAACGTGGCAGAAGAGATTGAGTTGCCAAAAGAGAAGAAGCGGATTGAGTTCCAGCTACCCGAACAACTGCAGAACAGTAACGTACTGGTCGAGATTCGTGGAGCTGGCCAGGTCCAAACGCGGGCCTACTACGCAAACTCGCTCAATGCTCAAATCGTTGAGCAGTATGGTCACCTGCGAGTGACCGAGTCGGCAACGGCTAAGCCGGTAGCGAAAACCTATGTCAAGGTTTACGCGCAACTGGCCGGTGGCCAGGTTCGCTTCTACAAGGACGGTTACACGGACTTGCGCGGGCGGTTTGATTACAGTTCGCTAAACACGAGTGAATTGGACCAGGTGCAGAAGTTTGCCATCCTGATCCTGAGTCCCGAGCATGGTTCCATTATCCAGGAGGTCGCCCCACCGCAACGGTAACCGAGTGTCTGCGGTGTGGGACGGCAGCCGCTTAAGGCAGCTGTCCAGAATCGATAAAACGTGCCTGGAAGGCGGTGGCTGGATCGAATTGTGTTTCGATCCAGTCAATCTCCTTCAACTGGTCGGCCAGAGTTGCCCAGCGCTCGAGGGTCATCTTGCCTAAGTCCGCCAGCGGCAGTTCGTTGGGAAGACATAGGGGCTTAATCGCTTCCACGCCGTAGGCCAGGCTTTCCAGGTCCATCTCGGGATTCACCTGGTGGATGTACTTGTTAACTGCTGCTGGATTTTCCAGGTAATCCCTCCAGCCACGTGCAGAAGCCCGTACCACCTTCGCGACCAACTCTTGCTGGTCACTGACCGTTTCACCGTGGGTGATCAGTAGGCTGGTATAGGGGTTGAATCCAATTTCAGAGACCATTAACACATGCGGGTCACCACCCTGCTGGCGGGCCACAAAGGGTTCGCTAAAGACATAACCCTGCTGACCGAAATCTTCGTTCTTGAGAAACATGGCGATGCTACCCGGATAGGGAACCAGCTTGACATTCTCCAGGCTGACCTTCGTCTTCAGGTATTCGAGGTATGCCTTGCCACTCCCCACGGCCAGCGTCATGTTCTTGAGGTCTTGCAGACGGCGAATTCCCGATTTCTCGTGGACCATGATGCACCTCGGGCTCATCTGCAGCGGTGCCAGCAGTGCCACCACGTCGGCTTCCTTGTTTCGTCCCACTAGGACCTGATCCGCGTTCACAACACCAAACATGACTCGCTTGGTGGCCACGTTCTGAATAACGGGAACCCCGGGGCCACCTGCCTGGATTTCGACGTCGAGGCCTTCTTGCTTGTAGTAGTCGTTAACCAGGGCTGCGTAATAGCCGCCGTGCTCCGCTTCCGGGAACCAGTTAAGTGCCAGGGTAACTTTCTGCAATTGCGCAGATTCTTCTCCTGGCGTAGTTGCCGTTGGCGAGGATGGTTTGCAACCGGCCATGCCACACACTAGCAGTAACAGACAAAGCAAATGTTTCATCAAACAACCTGTCGCTTTCTCAATCAGTCGCCCCAATAACGCTCAAAGAATTCAACTTTATTCTAGTGGCTCGCCTAGCTCTGTTCGAGTGCATAGGTCCAGCGAGCCAGTAGCTTGAACCCGATCCAGGTAACCACCACGAACATGATCACGCCCAGCAGGGCAGAAGCCAGGATGGTGGCAAAGAGCATATCGGTCCGCAGTTGGGCCGACGTCTGCAGGATCAAGTAACCGAGGCCATAATGGTCGCTCCCGTAACCGGCGAAAAACTCTCCCACGATCGCTCCCACCACCGCCAAGCCACTGGAGGTCCGGGCTCCGGTAACCAGGTAAGGAACCGCGTGGGGCATTCTCAGTTTCAAGAGCGTTTGCCAGCGCGTGGCCTGGTTTAATTCAAACAGCTCCCGCAGACCCTTGTCGACCGAGGTCAGCCCCACGGTCACGCTGGTAATGACGGGAAACAGGCTGATCACGACAGTCACCACCACTACGCTCGGCAAACCGGTGCCGAACCAGTTGATCACCAGCGGCGCGATGGCCACGATCGGCACGGTCTGCAGAAAAATAGCATATGGATAAAAACTGCGGCGAACCAAGACTGATTGTGAAAACACGAAGGCGGTCAGGGTACCGATGAGCAGGCTCAGGCCAAACCCGCTGACAGCTGCCAGGGCCGTGTTCCAGGTTGCCTGGCCAAGCTGAGAAAAATTCCCCTGGGCCGCGTTCCAGACGTCACCTGGCAATGGTACCAGGAATTTTTCAATATCGTAGACAGTGACCAGCACATGCCACAACACCAGGACGATGGCAAAGAGAATGACCGGGGGCAGGATAACCGATCCGACTTGCTGGTACCATTTCTTCATGCCACGCTCTCCCTTAAAGAGGTGGCAACTTTTCCAACCAGTTGGGCAAACTCCACGTCCACCCTCAGGCCAGGCGCACGCGGGTAAGCGAAGGGAACATCAATCGCCTCGACAATCGTTCCCGGTTGGCTACCCATGATCAGCACGCGCTGACTTAGAAACACAGCTTCTGCTACGTTGTGGGTAACAAACAGTGCGGTACAGGGATGTTGTTGCCAGATGCCCAGCAGTTCCTCGTTGAGCTGCTGCCGCAACATATCATCGAGGGCGGCAAACGGTTCATCCAACAGCAGCAGCTGCGGCTGCATCACCAGGGCACGGGCCAGGGAAACACGCATCCGCATTCCGCCGGAGAGCATCCGCGGATATTTCTCTGCATCGTCAGGGAGCAAACCTATCAGTTCCAGGCTCCGCCTGACGGCCTCGTCTTGTTGTGCACGACTGGCTCCCCGCAATTCCATCGGCAGGCGAATATTGTCCCGAACGGTTCGCCAGGGAAGTAACGTGGGATCCTGGAAGACGAATCCTTGCTGACCCGCCAGTGGATCTTTCCGGGCCTCCAGGGAAACCAGTAATTCGCCCTCGGTCGGATCCAGCAGTCCAGCAACCAGTCGCAGAAGTGTCGATTTGCCACAACCGGACGGGCCCACCAGCGAGACAAACTCGTTGGCCTGGATCTGCAAGTCAACCTGTTGCAACACGGGTTTGTTATCGCCGAACCTGATCCCCAGGTCTTGGGCGCGAATCATCAAGTCGGATCCACTCGTTGCCATGACAGTTATCGTTTTCCTGCTTGTTGTGCAAATCATGGTGAGGTTGCCAGATGCAGACCTCCGGGCCAGCCTCTATAATAAACACCCAGTGGTCATTTTGCATCCAGAGCAAAACTTAAGCTGGCAATCAGCGGGGAAAATCGTGAGTAATCCAGACCTGTCATCACTGGCTACCGGTGGATCCTGCCCGGAAGATTTGTCACCAAACCAGCTGGCAATCATCATTGTCGATCACGGTTCGCGGCTGGAGGTGAGTAACCAGTCACTGCTGAGCGTGGTGGAGATGTTTCAAGCTGATTCCTCTTATGAAATTGTCGAACCGGCCCACATGGAGATTGCCGAGCCAACGATTGCCATGGCTCTTGATCGCTGCGTAGAGCAGGGTGCCCGTTTCGTCGTCGTTCATCCCTACTTCCTGGCTTCTGGAAAACACTGGCAACATGACATCCCACGGCTGGTTGCCGAGGCAGCTGATCAGCACCCTGGTATTGGTTACGTCGTCAGTGAACCGCTGGGCCCCCATCGGACGATGAACCACATCATCCAGGAACGCATTGAGCAGGCGATCTCGAGCGTCCCACGATCTTCTAACTGACTCAAGTAATCCTGACCAGGTGAACTGTTATGCTAAGACAACCGCTATCCCAAACATCACGATCCTGGCCGGTAATCCTGGGGCTAACCTTCCTGATGCTACTAACAACAACCGACGGGAACTGGTGCGCCGCGGCCAGGGCCGACTCGCAAAAACCGCTGAACATTGTCTTCCTGCTGGTCGACGATCTTGGCTGGACTGACTTTGGCTGCTTTGGCAGTGACCTCTACAAAACACCCAACATTGATCGGCTGGCGAGCCGGGGACTGCGCTTTACCAACGGCTATGCTGCCTGCACGGTCTGCTCACCAACACGGGCGGCGGCCATGACTGGCATGTACCCGGGACGCTTGCATGTCACCGACTTCATCACCGGCGGCAACTATCCGAAGGCCAAGCTCCGCATCCCCGACTGGACCCAGCGACTGGAGCACCGGCACGTTTCGCTGGCCGAAGTATTCCAGCAGGCCCAATATCGCACGATTCATATCGGCAAGTGGCACTTGATGCCACGTGGTACTCCCGAGATGAATGACTACTTGCCACAGCGACACGGGTTTGACGTCAACATCGGTGGCAACCAGTGGGGTGCCCCGGGGAGTTATTTTTTCCCTTACGCCAGCCGGCGACGAGAAATCGGCGTCCTGCCACCCGGTGGCAAGAAGGGTGATTACCTGACGGATCGGCTCACCGATGA
>JAYGDG010000802.1:0-1548 GCA_046583015.1 Pirellulaceae bacterium
AAGACGCCGGAATTACCTCCGGCCTTCATGTGCCGCCACTCGATGTGCAGGATGAAGTTCTCGTACTGCTTTGCAGAGCGCATCACTCCAATCGGTTTGCCGCTGCAAACAAGCAGGCCGTCCCTGACGGTCCAGGTATCCGGGGCCGTGTTAACATCAGCCCATCCGGTAAGATCCTTGCCGTTAAAGAGCGAGACGAAACCGTTTTCCGACTGGCCGAACGTCTGGCCGATCGATCCGAGACAAAGTACAAGAGTGATGGCAAAGGTGAGCGGGCGAATCATGGCGCTGTCTCCTGCTGGGTCGTGGATGTTAAACGTTAGTCGGCAAAAATCGATTTGAACCTACGAGAGAATTCTCAGGGAAAACCACCTTGTCTGCAACCGGCGCTACAGAATCCGATGAAAACTGCCGCGGCGTCCAATCAACCGTCCCACTCATTTCCCTTAACGGTGGTACCACGGCAGCCTCTGACGTAAACTTAGACTTCTGGGCTACGTTGACCTTCCAGTAATATCCTGTAGTAACTGGATCCCTAAGCAACGAGAGAAATTGCGCCGTGTCACGTCTACCTATTACCGTGTTATCTCTTGTTTTTCTCGCCACCTGCTCTATTTCCGCCAGTGATTGGCCAGCCTATCGGCATGACGCTCGGCGCAGTGCCACATCCGTGGATCAACTTGAGTTTCCCCTCAGGCTCTCCTGGCAGCGACAGTCTACACTCGCTCCACGACCAGCGTTCGACGATCCGGTAAAGCACCCATCCGGAATCGATTTCACCTACGTCCGAGATTATTCCGAGCCGGTCCTATTAGACTTTGATCACACATTTCATCCGATCGCAGCCAAGGGTCGTGTCTATTTTGGTTCGTCCGCAGATGATTCTGTCCGTTGCCTTTCCCTGGCGAACGGTAAGGAACAATGGGCCTTTGTGACAGGTGGCCCGGTACGTTTTGCGCCGCAGGTTGTTGGCAATCGTCTTTACGTCGCCTCTGACGACGGTTTCGTTTACTGCCTGGAGTCAACCAGCGGAGATCTTATCTGGAAGTTTCGCGCGGCTCCATCGGCGCGACAACTCATTGGCAATGGACGTATGATTTCCAGGTGGCCACTTCGAACAGGAATACTTGTCCAAGATAACACCGTTTATACGACAGCCGGCATGTGGCCGGCCGAGGGGGTTTTTGTCTATGCCTTAGATGCTCAGACCGGTGACGTGAAATGGAAAAACGATACCAGTGGAACGCTGAACCAGCCCACGGCCAGTCGCGGAGCCTATGCAATCACTGGAATTGCCCCCACGGGATATCTACTGGCAGGCCCGGAATCCCTGGTGGTACCAACAGGCCGTTCAATACCGGCATCGTATTCGCTCCGGGACGGGCGGTTGCTGGCATCGGTCGCACCCAGTTACCAGAATCGTCGGGGAGGGCCTGCCGTCTGCATTGACCCACACGGCAGTGTCATCTTTGGCTATCCCCGGGAGCGTCTAACCGGCAAGGATTACAGCGTCCACTACGTCCATCAATTACCGAACATGACTCAGTT
>JAYGDG010000831.1:0-4266 GCA_046583015.1 Pirellulaceae bacterium
GACGTCCTCCTGGTGGTACTCTACGAAAAGTAATCTTCTGGGTTTCGTGGCCATCAGGGGCCAGCGGCTCTTTGTTCTGCTATGGAAGTCCGTCCAAACCGCTACCGCGTTTCCGGTCTACAACTCTTTTTTTGCCATGAAAATCGACCGACTTGAATTTTACCTGGTCGCGATGCCACTGCTCTACCCCTGGCGGACCGCTTACGGTGAAGATCACGCGATTCACGCCATGCTTTGTCGTATGTGCAGCGGATCAGTTCAGGCTTGGGGAGAAACATCACCGCTGGCCGCACCCTGTTACAGCAGCGAATGGGCGGGCGGCGTCTTTCAGGTCGCTAAGCACTGGCTGGGCCCGGCCATTGTTGGACAAACGATCGACGACCCTGCCGAACTACAGAAACGGATGGGCATCTATAAAGGGAACCCTTTTGCCAAGGCGGCGCTCGACACGGCCTGGTGGGCCCTGCATAGCAAGCTCAGCAATATCCCCTTACACGAGGCGCTTGGTGCACAACGCAACGAGGTTGTCGTTGGTGCAGATTTCGGCGTCATGGACACGATCGGCCAGCTTCTCGAATCCATGGCTCCCGCCATAGAAGAGGGGTTTGCACGTGTGAAGCTCAAGTATCGCCCAGGCTGGGACCTGCCTATGATCAAGCAAGTACGCCAGGCATTTCCGGATTGCGTCCTTCATATTGACTGCAACAGTGGCTATACACTCGACTCGCTCGACGAATTTCGACAACTGGATGAGTACCAGTTGGCGATGATCGAGCAGCCCCTGGCCCACGACGACTTGCTCGACCATGCCCAACTCCAATCCTCCATTAAGACGCCAGTTTGCCTTGACGAGAGCATCCAGTCGCTGCAACTGGCCAAGCAAGCGACTCGCTTGAATAGTTGCCAGTGGGTCAACATTAAGCCCGGCAGGGTAGGGGGCCTGACCCCTGCTGTGGCTATCCACGACTGGTGCCAGCAAGCGGCCATTCCCTGTTGGGTCGGTGGCATGCTCGAAAGTGCCACCGGTTCCGCGTTTTGCACCGCCTTAGCGATGCTCGACAATTTCCGGTACCCAGCGGACATTTTCCCGAGCAGTCGTTTTTACGCGGAAGATCTTTCCGACCCTTCCTTAGAACTCTCCAGGAACACAGACGGGCAGCCTTCTGTTACCGCCCCTCTACAGCTACCCGAACCCGTCCTGGACCGACTGCAGAAGGTGACCCTGGAGAAAGTGGTTCTTACTTGACCATCATTCGCTACTTTGCCGTCCAGTCACTGGATAGAGCACATCTTGAAAGCCCACTCCTGAATGTTCCCCCGGGGGCACCAGCTGGTCCACACAAGCTTCATCTTCCGCGGTAACTTCGATGTCGAGGCAGCCGAGGTTGTCGTCAAACTGTTCCATTGTACGTGGACCAATAATGACGGAAGTTAGATTGGGGTTTGCCAGGCACCATGCCAGTGCAAACTGGCTGAGGGCAATCTTACGTCCGTCGCAGTGTTCCTTTAGTTTCTGTGCGACCAAAAAACTAGCTTCCCTTAATTCCGCCTGTTTCATCCGCACATCGCCCCGGGCAGCCCGACTGCCACCGGGAAACTCTTTGCCAGGCAGATACTTGCCGGTCAGCACGCCGCGTGCCAACGGGCTATAACAAACCACGCCGATACCGTATTGCCGACAAAGTGGAAATAATTCCACTTCGGCATCACGGTTAACTATATTGTAGAGCGGCTGGACACAGGCAAAACGACTGAGGCCAAGCCGGTCGCTTACCCAAAGCGACTCCGCGAGACGCCAGGCGCGAAAATTGGAACAGGCGATATAGCGTACCTTCCCGGACCGCACCATATCTTCCATGACTCGTAGTGTCTCTTCGATAGGGGTCGTATAATCCGGGGCATGATCATAATAGATGTCAATATAATCCGTCTTAAGGCGACGAAGACTTGCTTCCACGGCCCGCAACATGTGGACCCGGCCGGACCCATAATCATTAGGCCCCTCGCCCATCTTCTGCCGACCCTTGGTTGCCAGGACTACCCGATCCCTTCGATCTGCCAGCGCCTTGCCCACGAGCACTTCCGATTGTCCCGCATTGTACATGTCCGCCGTGTCGAAGAAGTTGATCCCTTCATCGATAGCCTTATGCATGATTTGAATAGCCAACGATTCCTCTGTTTGACCGCCAAACATCATCGTGCCGAGACAAATCGGAGAGACCCGGACACCGTGATTACCTAACTGTTTGTAGTACATTGTTTTCTTTACTTTTCTGGTTTGTCGGCACAGAAGCTGAACATGGAGAACCACGACAGTCCGATGTCAGCTCGGCTTGACGACTCCCAGCAAAAAGGTTGGGTTAAGCGATTCGAAGCGGAGTTGTTCGAGCTGGTCAGCTCCCCGCGAAATCATGAACATCCAGCTCTGGGTCTCGGGCACCTGTTCTTGTAGTGCAGTCCGCACCGCCGCCAGGTTTTCGATAGAATTGACGTTTACAACCAGTCGTCCTCCGGGCCGTAACCGATCCAGCGCCTGCACTGCCAGCTGGCTAACCTGCCGTCCAGTCCCACCAACGAAGACCGCATCAGGAGCGGGCAAGTCCTCCCATACCTCGGGAGCTTTACCCAAGACGGGAGTCAAGTTATCGGTTCCAAACCTCTCTGCGTTAGAGGCGATGAGCGCGTAGTCTTCGGGGTCCATCTCGATGGCGAAGACTCGGCCGCCATTGGCGATTTGAGCCGCCTCAACTGCAATCGATCCACTACCAGCTCCCACATCCCAGACCACGCTATTGGGGCCCAGGTCCAATTCCGCCAGCGCAACTGAGCGAACTTCCGCAGGGGTCACAAGGCCGCGCTTAGGTTGTGACTGGGAGAACATTTCGTCTGGATTACCAAACAGGCGTCTGCCGACCATCGCCGTTGGACGGTCGGGAACATCCGGCTTACGGATAAGGATCATCACGTTTAAGGATGAGAATTCCTGGCCGGCGATTTCGTTGAGCGTTCCGAAGGTCACACGTTCGTCCGGTGAGCCCAGATTCTCGCAAACGTAGGCCGTGAAATAATCGATCTTGCGATCCAAACAGGCCTTCGCTACCGCAGCCGGTGGAGAACCTTCCGTTGTAAAGATACCGACCCTTTCGGCGGTGCGGATACGTTCCACCACTATGTCAACCGACTGGCTTGCCAGGTTAGTCAGGTAAGCCTCGTCCCAACTCTCCTTTATCCTGGCAAAGGCCATCTGCATGCTGCTGACATGAGGCAAAACCTCAAAACGTTCCTTGCCAAGCCGCTCGCAAAGGTAACGCGCCATTCCATAAAAGAGCGGATCTCCACTGGCCAGCAGAACAATCTGCTGCTCTGGGTGATTAGCGATACGGTCCACAACCGAATCCAGTTCCCCCTCGGGGTCCCAGCTGTCAGCCGTAGAGTCGGCTACCTGCGACAAGAGTCTACTTTCACCGATCAACATGTCGGCACTGGCGAGACATTCCCGGGCCACCGTCGTGAGGCCCTGCAGACCGTCGTCACTGATCCCCACGATATGTACTTTTTTCGGTTCCGTCACCAGGGTATACCTCGGCTGGCTGTTGTCGACCAGGACCTGTCAGGGAGCGATAGTCAGGTTCTGATGGTGAATTCTATTGAATCCAAAACGATCGCGTAAGCAGGCCTCTTGCCGGTCCCCATGAGATGTACCAGCAGGCGCGAAAAAACACGTCCGCGAAGTCCCGCGAACGTGTTTACTGATTCGTTAGTAAGCCTGCGTAAACCGACGCTTTACGCCTGGAAAGAGCTGCCGCAACCACACGTTTTTGTAGCGTTGGGGTTCTCAAAGGTAAACCCTCGTTTCTCCAAACCGTCATACCAATCGACCGTTGTGCCATCCAAATATAAGGCACTCTTCTTGTCGACGACGACCGCGACGCCGTGCTGATCAAATTTCGAGTCGGCCTGTTCGTCGAAAGCGCTATCAAAACTGAGCGTATAGTTAAATCCACTGCAACCGCCGCCAGCTACGCCAATGCGAAGAAACATATCGTCTTCGCACTTTTGTTCTACTCGGACGCGTCTGACTTCGTCCGCCGCTTTTTCCGTGATCACGATGGCCATTGAAATATCTCCTGTCGATTTAACTCACAAAGCACAGCTTATTAGATATTAAACTACCTCTTATCTTACACAACGCCAAGTCGTTCGACTAGGTCGTTTTCGGGTTAGCACCCCCCCAGTCGGAAAAAAGCAACCGGCCTATACGTCTTT
>JAYGDG010000040.1:0-2158 GCA_046583015.1 Pirellulaceae bacterium
CCACAGTCTGGTTCAGTGCGGCATGGTGTGAACCTTCAAATAGCCTATTTTGACCAGTTGCGACAGCAGTTAGACGAGAAGGCTAGTGTGCAGGAGAACGTTGGTGAAGGTTCGCAGTCGGTGCTTGTAAACGGAAAATCCAAGCACGTCCTGGGCTACTTGCAGGACTTTCTCTTTACCCCGGAGCGGGCCCGAATGCCGGTGCGATTTCTCTCTGGTGGCGAAAGAAACCGCGTGTTGCTTGCCAAGCTCTTTGCCAGGCCGGCGAATGTCATCGTGCTGGACGAACCGACCAACGATCTTGATGCAGAAACCCTGGAATTGCTGGAAGAGCGATTGGTGACCTACCCGGGGACCGTCCTGGTGGTGAGTCATGACCGGACGTTCCTCAATAACGTGGTGACTAGTAGTATCGTCTTCGAAGCCGACCAAGTGCGGGAATACGCAGGCGGTTACGACGATTGGTTGCGACAGCGGTCTGTGGCCAGTGAAACCGAACCGGCGAAGGTCAAGCCGCCCAGGAAGACGGCTAACCAGACCAGCAACGAACCAGAACGACGCCTTAGTTTTGGGGAAAAACAAGAGCTGGCCGAATTGCCACCCCTGATCGAGAACCTGGAGACGCAGATCGCAACCCTGCACGAATTGATGGGCGAGAGCGGTTACTTTCAGCAAAGCAGTGAAATCCTGACAGCTGACAAGAAGCGGCTAACCGACTGGCAAGAACAACTGGCCACGGCGCTGCAGCGCTGGTGTGAACTGGAAGAGTTGTCCGGGTAGTGAGCGGGCTCGAGGAAACCGGTTTGCACGGTTAGCGAAACGAATGGCCAGCGGTGACAGTCAGGCTAGTCCTTCTGTAATTCGCTAACCGGGTAAGTGTGCTGAAAAAACGTCTTGCCATCCTTGGTCATGAAGCGTGCTGAGAGCTTTGCCTGCTGGCCGCGGCCAGTGCTGGTGAGCAGTAGGAAGGAGTTCGCAGTCCCGGAATCGAAGACCAGTCCCGGATGAGGCTGGTTAGCCCGGTCAATGATACTCTCGTGGACCGGAGAGGTCGTTAGCTCGGGAATTCGGTATCCGGCCGTCTTGCTGGTCAGATGACTTAGCACGCGCGTGCGGTGTACATCGCCACCGACCAGCACGATACCGGAAATCGACTCGTCCCCGATGAACTTAAAGAGGGCCTCGCGTTCGTGCACGTACGTTCCCCACTGGTCCTGTTTGCCTGGTCGCACGGCCTTGTTCCAGACCATGCCACAAGCCAGTATCTTAAAGGGAGCCTGCGACTGCTTGAGGCCAGCGAGCAGCCAGGTCCACTGTTTCTTCCCGAGCAGGCTTGGTTTGTCTGGGGCCACCGGCGACATTTCTGTGGCGGCGAAAAAACGCGTGTCCAGCAGAAAGACCTCCACGTTTCCGCGCCGAAACTTCGTGTAAATGCCTTGCTGACCATCGCCGTAACTTGGATTGGCATGGTATTCGATGAAGGCTCGCCGCGAGTTTTCCTTGCCTGGTAAATTGCCGTTGGTGTCGTTGCGACCAAAGTCGTGGTCATCCCAAGTGGCATAAAGCGAGCGTCCGGCGACCAGTTCCTGGAAGGCGGTGACAGCGAGGAACTCGCCATGGCGCTGCCGCTGAACTTTGAGGTCGACCGAATCAATGTAGGGGGTGTCACCGAGCAGGACGACCGCCTGCGGATCGAGTGTTTGGATTCGTCTCCAGACTGCCGAGGATCCCTGCTCTTCGTTGGCACAGGAGCCAAAGACCAGTCGCGATGTTGTGGGTCCATCGGTCGGAGGTGTTGTAAAAGTGTATTGGTCGCCGCGGGCCAGGGCTCGCGACCCTTGCAGAATCATATAACGGTAACGGGTTGCTGGTTTCAAGTTGCCGACGGTCCATTTGAGGCACTGGTCATTTTTAGCTGCCGCCTCGGCCTGGCTTGTAGAGGATGTGTTGGCACCTGTGATGCGGAGAGTGTAGGTGCCCGGTTTCTGGGCCCGTGCCCAAATGCTCGCTTGCTGACCGGTTACATGCCCCAGGATGGGACCATGACTTAACTGGGCACTCGCGGGGGAGTTAGCAGTGGCCATGCCGAGTAGGATCAGGAAGATAGTCGGCTGCGCTGAGGCAGAAATTGATGAGACCAGTGGCTTCATGGTTAACT
>JAYGDG010000677.1:0-3164 GCA_046583015.1 Pirellulaceae bacterium
CCGGCATCTGCTGTGATTCAACACGAGGGATCAAGTGTCAACGAGCAGCGTCAAGCTGGTCCCCATGCTCATTCGATCAATCTTGATGCTGCTAATGGATTTGCCTTTGCGGCCGACTTGGGCTTGGACAAAGTACTCGTCTACGGGTTCAACGGTGGAAAAGGAACACTTGATGCAGCCGGCGCTCCGGACGCAGACCTTGCCCCGGGATCAGGCCCGAGACACTTTGCCTTCCATCCCAGTGGCAAGTACGCTTACGTGATCAACGAGATGCTCTGTACGGTCACTGGTTTTTCGTATGATGCGGATGCTGGGAAATTGACATCCATCCAGACTGTCTCCACCTTGCCCGGAGACGGTGAAGTTGAAAAAGGTTTTTCCACGGCAGAAATCGTGGCACATCCGTCCGGTAAATTTCTCTACGGTTCCAATCGCGGACATGACTCGATTGCCATCTATTCCATCGATCAGAACTCCGGCAAGTTGACCCACGTCGGTAATGAACCAACGCAGGGGAAAACACCGCGCAATTTTGCCCTCGATCCAACTGGAGCCTACTTGCTGGCAGAAAACCAGGGGTCCGGTACGATCGTGTTGTTTGAAATCGACCAGGATTCGGGGAAACTTAGTGCCACCGGTGAAGTAGTGAAAGTGGCCAACCCGGTCTGCATTCGAATGGTCCCGATTGCGGAGTAGCACCCTTCTCTGCAGACGATACCAAACGTTAGCGGACCGCGCTCATGTGAAGTGAGGCGGTCCGCTCGTGCGTTTATCCTCGGAACTGCTGTGCCGGCAGCAGTCCGAGTCGTCAATTAAGTTAACCGACAGCGACAGTAACTGTTAACAAACTTTTGTTTGGTCAATCGCTGGCAAGTCGTTTCTGGCGGCGTTAAGCTGGAAAGACTTGAAGAATCAGGATTCGGTAAATGACTAGAGGAGAAGACAATGCTTCAGTGGATGCGAATGGTAACGGTTTTCTGTGTGCTGGGATTGGTGGTTCAGAGTGCTGCCGAGGAACCAAAAGGGCATCGCCGGATTGAATTAGAGGACGGCGATACGCTCGTCTTCTGCGGCGACAGCATCACGCACCAGTGTCTCTACAGCCAGTACGTAGAAACGTTTTTCTATACGCGCTACCCGGACCGTCGCATTCGCTTTCATAACGCCTCCGTTGGTGGGGACCGGGTGGGAGACGCCCTGGCACGTTTTCATATCGACATTGCTCCTTATAAGCCGAAGTATGTGACCATCCTGCTGGGCATGAACGATGGAACCTATCAGCATTTCAATCACGATGTTTTTAGGACCTATGAAACGGGCATGGAAAAGCTGCTCGATCAGATTGCCAGTTTGTCAGCGGTGGCAATTCCAATGACTCCCACGATGTTCGATTTGCGGGCAGCAGCAATGAATCCTCGCCGTAAAGAACGGTTGCCGCAGTATAAGTACTACAACGGCGTGCTGGCATTTTACGGCGCCTGGTTGCGAGATCGCGCTGCCGAACGAGGCTTGGGATTCGTGGATATGTATGGACCGCTCAATGCGATCACGCTGCAGCAGCGCAAGAAAGACGCCAGCTTTACGTTGATCCGCGATGCGGTGCATCCCGACCCGCCCGGGCAGGTCGTGATGGCTTTTGCGATTCTTAATGACATGCACGTTAATCGGCGTGTCTCGTCGATCACCGCTTCACCTGGCAAGAGAGAGTGGAATGTCAAAGCAGCCACTGGAGAAGTTAGCAATGTCAGCTACCAGGAAGGGAGCCTCTCCTTCGATTTTCTGGCTAAGAGCCTTCCCTGGGTACTGCCGCCCGAGGCACCGCTGGGATACGAACTGACCATCGCCGGTCACAAGATGAGTGTCGAACGCTTGAAAGTTGGCGCCCTGCCAGCCGGTAAGTATGACGTTAAGATCGATGGCCAGACGGTTGGTACCTGGTCCCACTTGACCCTGGCCGGCAAGATCGAGTTGCAGGCCAATGACAAGACGCCCCAGTATCAGCAGGCCCTGCAAGTTGGCCTGCTAAACAAGGAACGCAACGAAAAAGCCATTCGCCCCCTGCGCAACGTCTTTCGAGGGTTACGGGATCATTATCGTAAGGGGACGGACAAGGATTCGCCGGAGGAGTTTGCCGCCTTCCTGGAAAAATTTAAGGTGCAAGTGGCTGAGCTCGAAAAATTGGCTCACGAGTACGAGGATAAGATCTACGCAGCGGCGCAGCCCAAGCAGCATCATTACGAGATTAGCCCGGTCGAGTAAGAATCCTGCTGGTTTACGGTTTCGCCGCAGCTGGCTTCACGCGTAGCACGCGCCGACCATGGTAGGTCCGTCCGTTCATGTCGACCGTGCGGACCTGTAACATGTGGGTCCCCGGTTGCGGGTCCTTCGGTAACATGGCATGCCACAGGTGGGGCGAGGCTTTTGGTGCTGGCAGGTCGCGCCACGACTTGTTCTTGTCGGCGCGTCCAGCAGCTGAAAGCGCTGAAAAATCAGGGTCGTTCATCACCTTCCGCTGCATTAAAGTCCACGGTCCGTCTTTGCCCAGTCGCATTTCTACCTTGGATCGCTCGGAACCATTGAAGACGTTGACGTAGATGTTTGTCTTGGCAGCCTGGTCTGAGGCGATGACCTCGGGGGCCTGGATGCGCATCTGGTAGTCAGCCGGCTCCGAAGCAGCCTTGAAATCAATCGCGTACTTGTGGCCATCAAACGAAATAATCGAATAGCCGTTGGGGGCACCATCGGCCATCATCGTGTGAGGAATCCCACGTGCATCGGGGGCACCGGACCACCAACTGCCGCTGACCGTTACGTTGATGACGTGGTGATGCGGTTCAGCTCCCCGCCAGCCATCTTCGCGCGTGATGAAGCGGTGTTCGTGATGGTGTGTATGCCCCGAAATAGACATGCAGAATGGTCGTTTCTCAATCAGGCGATACAATCCCTGGCGGTCATGGGTATCGATAAGAGGAACATGCATCATCAAGACAACCAGTTGGTCTTGCGGAATTAGGGATAAATCCCGCTTGATGAAAGCCAGCTGATCTTTGCCCAGGCCGCCACGATAAGACCCTTTTTTCCCTGCTTCCTCAACGCGCCACTCGATGTTATCCAGGACCAGAAAGTGAGCCGCTCCATAGTCAAAGGAATAGTAAGACGGACCA
>JAYGDG010000168.1:0-3232 GCA_046583015.1 Pirellulaceae bacterium
CTTCAAACCATGGTTACCGATCTTGTCGGCAATCTCGCGCAATTCATCATCACTCGCGTCCGGGTCAGTATGAGGATGGAAGAGAAAATAATCGACGCCTTCAAACTTGACACCATCGACCTCCGCAGCCGCGGTCAATTCCAGCATTCTATCGAGGCTGATGGGCGGCTCCTGACCTTCCTCGTCACCCTTACCAACCAAACCGGGTCACATCGCGTTATGGAGTTTTGGAAAAGTGTTGCTCATGATTTCATTTCTCCTCGATCAATCCGTAAATATCTTTGGTTTTGCCAAAATGGGCTCGCCCCAGCGAGCACCAACGTATTAACTGTTCTTATAAGCTCCCATCACCGGCAGGCTATCCTGGGCATTGGGACCAAAGTAGCGGAGTCCGACCAGCGGTTCGGCCCCCGTGTTTTCAACTTCAACACCGGCTGCCGCTGCTTCAGCCGTGATAAACACCTCGTCTTCAGTCTGTTCACCAAAGCGGATCAGGGCTGGTGTTTGCAGGGCCAGGTTACCAATTTGGCCTTTCCCCTGCGTGGTAATCCAACTGCTGGCACCAGGATCCTGGATCGTACACTTGGCACCCGGTTGGACCGTCAGTTCCTTGGCGCCAAAGAGCTGCTGGCTATTGACGTCGCCATACACAATCCAGCGGTCGGTATAACCCTCGCCACTGCTGGACTCTTCGATGATGGGCTCCAGGTAGTTATTGTCCTTGAAATTAGGATCCACGTTCTTGTCCCAATCCAACTGGCCAATAATGAAATCCAAGTCCTGGTGCTTCTCTTCCGGCATGTCCTTAACCAGCAGCGACCAGGGAACGCACCGACCTTCGACCAGGGACTGGAACATGCCGAACACATCACTGCCCCATTGTGGTTCGTACGTACAAAGTGACCCGGGTGCATGCAACACTCCCGGTGGAATCAACCAGCCTGTGCCACGTTTAAGGCGATAGGCCTTGGAAAGATCGAGAATCCCGTTATCCCCCTTGTTCCAGTCTTCCAGGCATTTGCGAACCTGGTCCTTGGTGGTTCCCGGTTCCAGCCCCATGAATGTGTAGCTGAAATTGTTATCCACGTTGTTGTACTGGGGGGCAAAGTAGTAGCTTTCCGGCTTGCCTTCCAGGCCCACCAGTTCTGCGTCCTCAAAACCCTGGTGCATGTGGTGAGGAATCGGCCCCATGTTGTCAAAAAACTTCGAGTAGACGGGCCAGCGGTTATATTTTTCGTAGATGGCGGAACCGATCACGCGGGTCCCGGCCTCATCCACGGCATCCTTGAGTAAAAACGTCTCACCTTCAAAGGAACAGAAGCTGAGCCCTGCGTGCCAGACGCGACCTTCGTTGGCTGCCTCGGTCGTAGAACCAAACCAGCGTTCGTCGATGCCACCCCGATCTGCACCGTATGCATACAAATCATCCGGATGCAGTCGCAGTCGTCGACCCGGGTGCAGGAAGCTTCTCGGTACCCAGGTAGGGGTCAAGCGGAGCAACCCCGCACCGGCATCGAGTGCCCGGTCCAGAATTGCGCCCACGTTGTCACTCGGTACAATATTGTTTTCACTTGCCATCTTGCTAATCTCGGGTCTCATGAGGTACTTGAAAATTCAGCGGACGAGGGGGTTTTTTGTAGCGGTTTTTTACTCCACTGACAAGTAAACCAATCGATTTTCCTCTCCCTGCCGACGCTGGTAAAGCGGATGGCAAAAGCGTAAATTGAGAGCTGAAGGTTTCCGGAGGGTTTACTTGAAACGCTGGAAAGGGAACCTGCCGACCAAGCTCGACTTCTTTGTAAGCGGGGGAAATCAACCATGGCCGCCAAAACCTGGGTCCTAACCGACGTCGCTCAACAAGAGTATGTCGATTCCTTTAAAGTCACTGCCAAGGATGTCACTGGCGCTCCCGAAGGGTTGGAAATCAGCAAACGGACATTGCGCGGAGGTCTCAGCGAGGGAGTTGACGTAGTCCGCCTCAATAATGGCAAGCTGACCGTGGAAGTACTCCCCACGCGCGGCATGAGTCTCTGGAAAGCCTGGTCCGGCAATGACGTGATTGGCTGGGATTCACCCGTCCGAGGACCCGTTCATCCGTCCCTGGTAGACCTGGGTGAACCGAGTGGCCTGGGATGGCTCGACGGCTTTGACGAACTGCTGGTTCGCTGCGGCCTGGAGAGTAACGGAGCCCCTGAATTTAACGAGCAGGGACAGTTGGCCTATACATTGCATGGCCGGATTGGCAATCGTCCTGCCGAGCGTGTCACAGTCAGTGCCGATCCTGACAAGCAGACCATTTCGGTCACCGGTGAAGTTTACGAGACCCGCTTTCACTTTCTGAAATTAAAGCTGGTCAGTACGCTCACGATGCGTTTCAACGAAAACGGACTGCAAATCGATGATCAAATCCACAACCTGTCTGCCAGTGCTGCCGAAGGCCAGCTTCTTTACCATGCGAATTTTGGTCACCCGGCGCTACTCGATGCGGGTGCCCAACTGGTAGCACCGCTAAAAACGGTTGTTCCCCGCAACGATCATGCTGCCGCTGGTATTAACCAGTGGAACAGCTATGCTGCGCCAGAAGCCGGTTTTGAAGAGCAGGTTTACTTTATTCACTTGTTGGGCAACGATAAGAACGACACCACCGTGATGCTGAAAAATGCCCATAGCACCAAGGCCGTTAGCCTGGATTTCAATACCGGGCAACTCCCCTGTTTCACTGTCTGGAAAAATACCACGGCGCGTGAAGATGGTTGTGTTACCGGCATTGAACCGGGCGTCAATTTTCCCAACCCGCGCAGCTACGAAGGAGAACAAGGTCGCGTGATCAAGCTGGATCCAGGTGGCCATGCCCAGTTCAGGCTGGGAATCAACTGGCATTCCACGGATCGGGATGTCCAGGCAACGGAGCAGCGCATCGAGAAACTACAGAGTGCCGCAAAGCCCAAGATTTTCCAAACGCCTCAACCCGGCTGGTGTGCCGACACTTAAGGAGCGCTCATTTCACCGACAGACCGGTGAGATGGTAAACAGCCAGGCACTTTCCATCAGGGCCTTTGAACGGGCGGATGGCAAAAGTGCCTTCAACTGCCACTGGACGCACCGTGAAGGAGGTCGACTTGCCCTTGGCCATTTCCACGACGATGCAGTCATAGAGGGCGGCGCCAGGGCCAAAACAGCATTCCATATTGTCACGAACCAAAACAAACTGCTTGATTCCCTTCTGCTTGAA
>JAYGDG010000681.1:0-3936 GCA_046583015.1 Pirellulaceae bacterium
CACTGAACCAGACTGTGGCTGCAGGGTACCGAGCAGTAATCGCAACAGGGTGGTTTTACCGGCACCGTTGGCGCCCATCACCCCAATCTTGTCCCCGCGCATAATAAGGGTCGAGAAGTCTTCCACCACAGGCAACCCAGGATAGGCGAACGATATCTCGTTCACCTCGGCCACCAACCTCCCGCTGCGCTGGCCTTCCTGGATTTCAATTTTTGCCTGGCCCGTTTTTTCTCTTCTTTCTCGCCGTTCAAGTCGTAGTTTTTCCAAGGCCCGTACCCGGCCTTCGTTGCGAGTACGCCGAGCCTTGATCCCTTGGCGGATCCAGACCTCCTCCTGAGCCAACTTCTTGTCAAACCGGGCGTTCTGCTTTTCCTCGGCGGCCAGGGCCGCTTCCTTGCGTCTCAAGAACGTTTGGTAATCACATGACCAGTCAAATAATCGCCCACCATCAATTTCCAGGATACGGGTTGCTAACTTTTGCAAAAACGTGCGGTCATGTGTTACGAACAGGATCGTTCCAGACCAATTGCCCAGAAATTGCTCGAGCCATGAAATCGCTTCGATATCCAGGTGATTAGTGGGTTCATCGAGCAACAGCAAGTCGGGTTCAGAGACAAGTGCCCGGCCCAGCAGAACACGCCGCTTCATCCCCGCTGACAACTGTGAAAAGTCATGGTCCGTATCCAGCTTCATCCGCGAGGAAATCTGCTGCAGCTGCTGGTCCGCTTGCCAGTCTTGCAAGTCGTCAGCGGCCAGTCCCTGGCGGATAACTTCAGCAACCGTTCCCTGCACATCATCCGGAACGTCTTGCGGCAACAGGGAGAGTCGGGTAGCCGGGTCAACCTGTACCTCACCCGAGTCAGGAGTTTCCTCCCCGACGATCAATCGCATCAAGGTGGTCTTGCCGGCACCGTTACGTCCGAGCAACCCAATGCGTTGACCGGCATCGATCCGGCAACCCACTTCATCGAGCAAAAGAGGCCCACGATAGCCTATCGAAACTTCTTGCAGAACAACCAGTGACATCTCAGAAATTTCACCTGCGAGTGGACCGTAGCCACCGTTTGCTAACGGTCAGACCAATTCGGCGATCGGATCCATCTTGGTCAGGTATTGGGGCCGACCGGCGGGATCCTTGATGGTCACCGTGCCAACATCAATACCGAGGTTCTTGTAGAGCGTGGCAAAAATCTCTTGCACGTGAACGGGGCGTGTTTGTGCATGTTCACCCAGGCGGTTAGTACTCCCAATCGCCTGGCCGTTGTTCATCCCACCACCGGCCATATAGGCACAGCTAACCTGGGGCCAGTGGTCACGACCAGCGCCCTTGTTGATACGGGGCGTACGTCCAAATTCACCCCACACCAGCACCGTCACATCGTCGATCATGCCACGTTCTTCCAGATCAGTAACCAAGGCGTGCACCGCCTGGTCGATCCGAACACCGTGATGACGCACCAGTCCTTCATTGTTGCCATGACTATCCCAGCGACCGAAGGTCAAGGTTACACAGCGAACGCCAACTTCTACCAGTCGCCTCGCCTGCAGGATCAATTCATTATTAGTCGCTGCCCCATCGTACTGAAACTCGTAAGGCTTGCCATCGCCATAGCGTTCTCGAATCTTCGGATCTTCCTTGGAGAGATCCAGTGCATCGACCAGCTTGCTGGACGTCAGCACATCAAACGCCTGCTGCTGGTAGGAATCAAGTCCCTCCAATTGACCGTTCGCATCGCTGTCGCGACGAAGCCGGTCGATACTTGCCAGCACCTGCTTGCGATCGCTAAGCCGATCGGTGGTGATGCCAGTGAGCTTCATGTTCGCCAGGCCTTCTCCGTCGGGGACAAAGGGAGAGAAGGTTGGCCCGAGAAATCCTGGGGTTCCAGGATTGCGCCAAACGCCGGCCGTCTTCATACCGATGTAGGGGGGCACGCTCTGGTCCACGGGGCCTTGGACCTTGTGCAGCACGCTACCGAGAGCTGGAAACCCGCCCACCGCCCGCATCTCCTGGTGGCGCCAGCCGGTCATGCACTGAAATGAATCATGACGGCCTTCACATCCAACCACCGCACGCAGCACCGTCGACTTATCCATGATCGAAGCGATTTTTGGGAAGCACTCGCCGATCTGTATACCGGGAACACTTGTCGAGATCGGCTGAAAAGGTCCGCGAATTTCCTTCGGAGCCTTGGTCTTTATTTCCCACATATCCTGGTGGGGAGGACCACCACCGAGAAAAATGTTGATCACTGCCTTGTGATTCTTCTTCGTGCCAGAGGTACCGTCCGCACGTAACAGGTCGACCATGTTCAATCCATAGGCGCCGACGCCAAGCGCGCCAATCTTCAACAAACCGCGACGACTGACTCCATCACAATAGCCGCTTCGTTGAGGTTTCGAACCATAAATCGACAGCATGAGAATCTCCTCCTGCGAGTCCTGACTATTAATCCTTATCGGCACGAATTGGTGTCGTTGATTATAGGTTAACTAACGACACCGAAGAGTAGCATTCTGCCTGATTTAACGCAATCACAATCGCCATCACGGGGCAATAGCTGACGTAAGTACTGGAATCGGCAGGCGATTTGCATCCATCGTGACTGGTGCGGAGATGGCGTTTTGACAACAATAAATACTGGCAAACAGACCTCAACCAACCACTCTTCTCCGGATAGTACGAAATGACACTTCGACCGTTTTTGCTGTTGCTACTGATGGCTGCACCAGTGGCTGCGCTGGCAGACGAAACACCGAAGTTCACGCGCGCCCAAGAAGATTTCTTTGAGGCAAAAATCCGTCCGCTGCTGGCCGCCAAGTGCATGGAATGCCACGGTCCCAGTACGCAGGAAGCGGGGCTTCGCGTCGATTCGCGTAACGCCTTGATCAAAGGGAGCGAAAAGTACCCAGTGGTCGTAACGGGAAACCCGGGCAAGAGTCCCCTCATGAGGGCAATCGAACAAACGGCTGATCTCAAGATGCCACCGGAGGACAAACTAACCGCCAGCCAGGTGGACGATTTCCGACAATGGATCAAGATGGGAATGCCCTGGCCAGGCAACGCCTCCCTTTCTAAGGCAGACGCCTATCCGGCCATCCTCGCCAGTCACTGGTCCCTGCAGCCGGTTACCGTGCAACCGTTTCCCACGGTCCGACAGTCCAACTGGCCAACGACAGGCATCGACTACTACGTTTTGGCAAAGCTGGAAGCAGCCAAACTGCAGCCTTCCCCGGTGGCCACTCGGCACCAACTGATCCGCCGAGTCATGTTCGACCTGGTGGGACTGGCGCCGACACCAGAGCAGGTGCAACAATTCGCCGACGATCCGTCACCCGATGCTTACCAGCGCCTGGTAGATCGCGTCCTCACATTCCCACAATACGGTGAACGTTGGAGTCGTTACTGGCTCGACGTCGCCCGCTACAGCGACACCGTGGGCTACAACTTCATGAAGGAACGACGCTTTCCGTTCTCTTACACCTACCGTGACTATGTGATTCGCTCGTTGAATGAAGATAAGCCCTACGACCAGTTCATCATGGAACAACTGGCTGCTGATTTAATGAAGCTCGATGACAAGCGCAACCTGGCTGCCATGGGCTTCCTGACCGTTGGCCGCAGATATCGCAACGAGCAGTTAGACGTCGACGACCGCATCGACACCATGACGCGTGGCCTGCTCGGGATGACCGTCTCTTGTGCACGCTGTCATGATCACAAGTACGATGCCATCCCAACCGAAGATTACTACTCTCTCTACGGTGTCTTCGCCAGTTCGCACATCCCCGCTGACAAAGAGCTGCCACTGATTGGAACCCCCGAAACCACTCCTTATTACGCCGAATTCAAGTCACAACTCGACAAACTGGAAGACAAGCTACGGGCCTACGACAAGATCCGAGCATCTAAGTTCACCTATGACTTCCGTCGGCAGC
>JAYGDG010000210.1:0-4183 GCA_046583015.1 Pirellulaceae bacterium
CAGTTTGCGATTCAAGCCACCATAGAAGTACGTCAAACGGTTCGGGTCGAGCCCTAACTGCTGCAAGATGGTGGCGTGCAGATGCCTCACATGCATTCGATCCTCAATGGCCGCACTTCCCAGATCGTCGGTCTTACCGACACTGATACCACCTTTTATACCACCTCCTGCCATCCACATCGTAAATCCATAGGCATTGTGATCACGGCCAGTCCCCTTGGCATATTCGGCCGTTGGTTGGCGGCCAAATTCACCACCCCAAACGACCAGCGTTTCATCGAGGAGACCACGCTGTTTGAGGTCCTTCAACAGTCCAGCCACGGGCTTATCGGTTTCTCCTGCGTGCAGATTGTGATTATGAGTCAGGTCACCATGCGCATCCCAGTTTGCATCATTATGATTACCACCTGAGTAAATCTGAATGAACCGAACATCCCGTTCGACCAGTCGGCGAGCCAGCAAACACTGGCGACCAAAGGTGGCCGTCTTTTTATCATCGAGCCCGTACAGTTTTTGTGTGGCCTCGGTTTCCTGGCCCACATCCACTGCTTCAGGTGCTGAATTCTGCATCTTAAAGGCCAGTTCATAACTGGCAATACGAGCTGCCAGATTGGAATTTGTGGCCCGTAGTCGTTCATGTTCAACATTGTAATAACTCAGCATCTTGAGCATTTCACGTTGTATTTTCGGCGTCGTTCCACTCGGTGGACTGAGGTTCAGAATGGGTGAACCGGAACTGCGCATCACGGTAGCCTGGTAATGCGCGGGCATGTACCCGTTGGACCAGTTCTTGGGACCGCTAATGGGGCCACCGCGAGGGTCGAGCATGACCACGAACCCGGGAAGGTTCTGGTTGACCGTGCCGAGTCCATAATTAACCCATGTTCCCAGGCAGGGACTGCCACTGACAATGCTACCGGAATTCATCATCAGCAAAGCGGAGCCATGAATAGGAGAGTCGGCGGTCATGGAGTGGAGAAAAGCGACATCGTCAACACATTCGGCAAAGTGTGGAAACAACTCAGACACCCACTTGCCACACTGCCCGTACTGTTTGAATTTCCAGCGTGGTTCAACGATGCGCCCCTTGTTCTTGTGACCACCACGACCAAACGTCTTGACATCGACCGTCTTATTGTCCATGCCGATCATCTTTGGCTTGTAATCAAACGTATCAATATGGCTCGGACCACCGTACATGAACAAGAAGATCACATTCTTTGCTTTCGGCTTAAAGTGTGGCTTCTTGGGAGCCAATGGATTCACGAACTTACTGGTACCATCGGCAGCCAGGCTTTGCTGAGCCAGGAAGCCATCGTCACCGAGCAACCCTGCCAGGGCAACCGAGCCAAATCCTCCTCCCGTTTCCCAGAGAAACTGGCGCCTGGTCCGGCCACAAAAATTCTGGACACGTGTTTTCTTTGCCACTTTGGTCATCTCCCAGTTATCCCCGCGTAAGAGCAGGGTCAGTCCAAGTAAATTAATTCATTCAAGTTCAAGAGCACCAGGCAAAAATAATCCAACGCTTTGGCTGGCGATACCGAGTGCTCTTTCTGCAATTGTGCAATGAAACGCAAACCCTGGTCGACCTGGTCTGCAGTCAGCGGTCGCTGCAAGGCTCTCCCCAAGGCTAACTCGACGTGGCCGCGTGTGTCTTGTGGCCCAAGTTGCTTGCGCAAGTAATTCCCAAAAACTGCCGCTTGCTGGTTAGCAAACGGGCCGTTAAACATCTCCAATGATTGCGTAGGTTGTGTCGTCTCGAAGCGAACTGGACAGGTTGCATCCGTATCTGGCCCATCAAAAGCAGCCAGGAAGGGAAAAACTAGCGATCGCTTGCTGTGAATATAAATGCTTCGTCTCGCTTTCTCCTCGGGACTCGAATTCCCCCACCCCTCCCCGGGTCGCGACTGGCCATGTTTTACTTCGGCGGGAATATCAGGAAAAATACTTGGACCAAACATCTTCGGATTTAGACTGCCATTGACGGCCAGCACCGTATCGCGAATTTCTTCCGCTGCCAATCGTCGCATATTAAAATGCCAAAACAACTTGTTTTCGGGATCCTTCTCAACACCCTGCGGGTGACTTTGCGAACCCATCTGGTAGGCGTTGGAGAGCACGATCAGCTTGTGGATTGGCTTGAGTTTCCAGCCACCCTCAACCAACTGCGTGGCTAACCAGTCCAGCAGTTCAGGATGCGTCGGAACCGCGCCTTGAAAGCCAAAATTATTGGGCGATTCAACGATCCCGCGACCAAAATGCTGCTGCCATAACCGATTAACCATCACGCGGGCAGTCAACGGGTTTCGACGATCGATGATCCAACGGGCCAGTGCCAGTCGTCGACCACTGGTCTTTTTCTCCGGAGGCAAAGGCGCGATCACTGGATCTGGGAAAGAAAGCACCTGCGGAAATCCTGGCTTAACCTCTTCCCCCGGGGCATGGGCATTACCACGAGCGAGGATAAACGTTTTTCTCGGTTGACGCCCTGTCTCGGTAACACAGAGTGCCTGGGTAAGTGCCGCGGGCTTGACGTTCTTGAGTTGTTTTTCTTTCTTCTTGAGTTGCACGTATTGCTTGAACTGCTGCTGACTCAACAATCGTGGAACACGTTTTTTTAGCAGTGGAATCTTGTGCTGTTCAAACTTAAAATCCTCTTTCTCAACCGGCTGAAAATCACTGGTAACGCGTTTCTCAATCGCCGCGATCTGTTTTTCGATCTGGGCCACCTGTTTCAGATGGGCCTGAACCTGCTGCTGATGAGTTGACTGCTCTTGCGGCGCCATGATATCTCGCAGCGAGAATTGCGCAACACTTTGCGCATTACGCACTCCGTAACGATTGATACCATGAAAGAAAGCCATGAAGCGGTAGTAATCGCGTTGTGGCAAAGGGTCCAGTTTATGGTCATGACAGCGTGCGCAATTCAAGGTTAACCCAAGAAACACCTGGGATGTCGTGCTAACGATATCATCCAGATCCTCGTACAGTTCCTGCTCACGATCGACCGGCTCATCTTGCCAGATTCCCAGGCGATAGTAGCCCGTGGCGATCAAGTGATCCGCGGTTCGATCCGGCAACTCGTCACCGGCCAGTTGTTCAAGAACAAACTGATCATAGGGTTTATCCTGATTCAAGGAACGAATGACATAATCTCGATACCGCCAGACAAAGGGCTTGGTCCCATCTCGCTCATAACTGTTCGACTCGGCATAACGAACCAGGTCTAACCAGTGCCGCGCCGCGCGCTCACCATACTGAGGTGAATCCAGTAACTCATCCGCGACTTTTTCCAGTGCCTGCGGAGATTCATCAGCCAGGAATGTCTTCACCGCCTCTGGTGATGGTGGCAAACCAGTCAGGTTGTAGTACAGGCGGCGTAAGAGGGCGGTCTTCGCTACCGGTACAGGTGGAGCCAAACCTGCCTTTTCTAACCGGGCCAGTATAAAGGCATCGATCGGGTTCTTGACCCAATCACCTTGCTGAACGCCTGGCACGACGGGACTGGTAACCGGTTGAAACGACCAGAATTTCCTGGCCTTGGCGTCAACCACCGGTGGCCCTGGTGCATGTGGTTTAATGACGATCGCCTTGTCGTCAAATGGTAAATCCTGTTTCACCCAGCGAGTCAACACATCGATTTCACGTTGTGGCAGTTTACCGGTGGGTGGCATCTCCAGGGATTCATAGTTGATCGCTTCTAAGAGCAAGCTCTTGGCGGGTTCTGTCAGTGAAACCGCCGGCCCCGTCTCACCACCACGCAGCACATCAGCACGGCTCGTCAATCGGAGCTTGCCACGAATCTTCGCTTCTCCACCATGGCATTTAATACAGCGGCTCTCCAGAATCGGTTTTACCTGCTGGCGAAAAAACTCCAACTGCTCAGCCGTTGGCTTGACAGCTGCCGCCTTTCCAGCCGGCTCCTCGGCCATAACTTTGTGCAGCACGAAGCTACCAGTCAGTACCGACAGCCCGGTGGTCAATCCGAGTAGCAGCCAGCGGCTGATTCCACTCCATCGATTTGTCACTTCACCCACGAAGTAGCTCCCCCCAAAGCGTGTTTTGCTTTCGTCTGGCATTGCTTAGCAACGACTTGCCGCGTCAAATCAGCCTGGTTTTTCTGCCGGCTAAAACACGTAGTAAGCTCCTTGCAGACCGAAATGTACTCATTTTTAAACAAAAA
>JAYGDG010000218.1:0-3765 GCA_046583015.1 Pirellulaceae bacterium
CCAGTGAGGAAGCTCGCCATGAATACTGGCGACAGAAGTGCCGTTTCCTCGGCGAGTTAAATAATAGTGGGCCTAATTTGGGACACACACTGCTAGCGCAGTGGGAAGCGGCTGGTAAATTGCGAGCGGTCATCACGCAGAATATTGATGGTTTGCATCAATTAGCAGGCAGCACCGTGGTGATTGAAGTGCATGGTACGGTCCGCGAGATTGCGTGCCTGGAATGCGAACATCGCTATAACGCGGGTGCAATGTGTAACCAGTTCCTGGAAGCAGATAAGGTTCCCAGCTGCGATCAATGCGGTGGGTTGCTCAAGCACGCGACGATTTCATTCGGCCAGTCGCTTGAGCCGGAAGTGCTGGAGTCGGCCACGACACTGGCACAGGCAGCAGACTTGTTTCTGGTACTCGGTTCGTCGCTGGTGGTCGAACCCGCAGCCAGTTTGCCGCGACTGGCCCAACAGCAGGAGGCCCGCGTGGTCATCGTCAACCGTGATGAAACACCGCAGGATGGGACTGCGCACCAAGTCTTTCACGAGAGCATCGGCGTTACCCTGGAGGCCATTGACGGTTACATGAAAGAGTGAGTCGTTAATTCCTGGTGAAAGGGAAGCGTGCAATGAGCGTTTGAAGTCACCACGGAGCCTGGGTAACGACCTATTCACTCTCGAAAGAGATATCGATGATTTCGAAACGAAGCGTGCCCTTGGGAACATCAATCTCGACCTGGTTTCCTTTTTTCTTTCCCAACAGTCCTTGGCCGATGGGGCTAGTGATCAGGTAGCGCCCGGCATCGTAATCCTCATCTCCAGCGCCGACGAGCGTAAACTGTTCTTCGTCTCCATAGTCGAGATCCTTGACGGTCACGGTGGCACCAAAGACGACTTCGTCTTTCGGCAGTTTTGAAGGATCGACAATGCTGGCTCGAGCCAGTTCACTGCGCATCAGGTTCACCTTTGCTTGTAACATGCCCATGGCTGCGCGCTGGGCATGGTATTCGGCGTTCTCTGAAAGGTCACCTTCAGCCCGTGCTGCTGCGATGTGCTCGGCAATTTTCGGGAGTTCTTCGTTCTCCAGTCGGGTGATCTCGGCCTTTTTGCGGTCGTAGGCTTCACGAGTCATGGGGACATAGTCGGTCATCAGGTCTCTCCGGCAGTGGTGCAAAAAAATGCGGCCCTCTCGATAAGGGTCGCATCGGTGCGCCTGTCTAGCGAACCCTTCTATTGTTTGAAACCCTGTGGCTGCTGTAAAGTCAATTGTCTCGAAAGCAGCAAGAAACTTACCCCGGCTGCTCGCAACTGAGAGTTACTCGCTGGTCTGTGAGTCGGCCTCTCCCGCCGTGTAGAGAAGACGGCCGCAACTCTTGCAGAAAACCGGTTTTGCCATCAATAGCTCGTTAATTGTTTGAGGGGTCAGTGTTTGAAAGCAACCGCCACAGACATCGTCGTCGACTGGTGCCAGGGCATCTTCCCCCATCGCGCTTGCAATTCTCTTGTAGTCAGTTCGTAAATCACCGGGCAGCGACGCTTCCGCCTTCTCCAATTCACCTTGGATACGTTGCAAATCACTTTCCAGCCCTGCTTGGCCTGCCTCAACAGTTTTTCGAATCTTTTCCAATTCGTGGCTGGCCTTGTTCAGGTCCTCTTGAGACGCATTAGTGCTGCTCTCCTGTTCATCCAACTCTTCCAGCATTTCCAAGATCTTGTCAGCCAGTAGATCGTTCTCCTGAACATCTGTGTCAATCAGGGTTTTAAGTGTTTGGAATTCCTTGTTCGTAGCACAGGTGTTCAGTTTGCCACGGGTATCGGTGATGCGCTGCTCCCGTTCCTGGAGTTGAAGTTGCTGGTCATCCGTTTGAACGCGTGCCTGGGTATAGGTTTCTTTGACCTCGTCGAAGGTGGTTTGAAGTTGCTGGACCGCACCTTCGGCAGCCTTGATCCGGAGCGGTCCCGCTGCTAAGCGCTCATTCAAGTCCGCGTATTGCTGGTGAATGCGATGTAGGTCACGAAGTGATGAAGCCGTTAACGACATGGAATCATTGCTCCTCAGTCAAGGAAAGGGCAGGTACGGTTGAGGGTGTCAGTAGGATACAAAAAAAGCCGTTGGCCATCAGGCCAACGGCTTGGTTATGTCTGGTGCAGTCCAGGGATCCATAAGGCTGGGACTGGACTGGGCAGAGTGCTTCAACTTGCCGCACTCTGCAAGAAGCCCTCCAATTGGCCACTGCGGACCGGATGTTGCAGTTTGCGAACCGCCTTGGCTTCGATCTGTCGCACCCGTTCTCGCGTAACCTTAAAGATCCGGCCAACTTCTTCCAGCGTGTACGTATAGCCATCGCCCAGGCCGTACCGGAGCCGAATAATCTCGCGTTCACGATAGGTGAGGGTTTTGAGTAAATGGTCAATTCTCTGTCGCAGGATTCCATTGTTGGCTATCGTTACCGGATTGTCACTTGAAACGTCCTCGACGAATTCGCCGAAGCTGTTGTCGTCGCTTTCACCGATCGGTCGATCCAGACTTGTGGGATGACGACCGATATCGAGGATTCGTTTCACCTCTTCAACAGTCAAGTCAACGCGGCGAGCCAATTCTTCTGTTGTCGGCTCTCGGCGGAGTTCTTGCAAGAGCTGCTTCTGAATATTTCTCAATTTTGATAGTACGTCAATCATGTGGACCGGGATTCGTATCGTTCTGGCCTGGTCTGCAATAGCCCGTGTAATGGCCTGTCGAATCCACCAGGTCGCGTAGGTTGAGAACTTAAATCCTCGGCGGTACTCGTATTTGTCGACTGCTCGCATCAATCCCGTGTTTCCTTCCTGGATTAAGTCCAGGAAGCTCATCCCGCGGTTTCGGTATTTTTTTGCGATCGAGACGACTAAGCGAAGGTTTCCACTGGAAAGTTCGCGTTTTACCTGTTCGTAGTCCTCGAATTGCTGATGCAGTCGCTGACAGCGTCTAGCCAGGCTTCTGGGCGTTTCATGGGTTAAGACCATCAACTTCCAGAGTTCCTGGCGAGCACGCAGCCGTGCTTCTTGAACTTCTTCAGTTGGCTCTTCTTGTCGCAGTGAGGCAAGCTCTTGTTTCAGCTGCGTCATTCTCTCAGAGAACTGTTTTAGCTGATGCATTAAGGGTTGTACGCGTCGCGTACGAAGGCTCAGTTCTTCCACCAGTTGGAGAGACTTCTGTCGATTGCGAATGAACTGCGTGCGTATTGTCTTTCGCTGGCGAGCCGTCGTTGACTTGCGAATTAGCTGAGTGAATATTTCCTTGTTGCTTGCCAGTAAGTGTTCCAGCGTGTTTAGGTTGTGTGGCATGCGAGCCTGGATCTGTTCCTTGGTTAATCGCTCTGTCAAGGAAACCTTAATCGTTCGATCGAAAGGAAGTTCGCCACGATGGACGCGTTGGAGCGAGTCGACGGTGGCCCGCATGGCATATTCACAGCCTAGAACCGAGCGACGAAATCGTCGTCGGCAGACTTCGATCTTCTTGGCCAGCGAAACTTCCTCTTCACGTGTCAGCAACGGAATTTGGGCCATCTGTGAGAGGTATAATCGGATAGGATCATCGCTCAGTTTCGGTAGCGTTTCCCCGTTTGGAGGAGTTTTAGCGGCGGTTGCCGGCAGACCTTGCTCCGTGGAAGTGGCTGACGCGGTCTTGCCCTCGGGCGGCGCGTCACAGAGCTCAATGCCGGCCGAATCGAGAGCGGTCAGCAGGTTGTCAACTTTTTCCGGATGTACATCTTCATCTGGAAGGTAAGTGTTGACT
>JAYGDG010000239.1:0-1922 GCA_046583015.1 Pirellulaceae bacterium
CAAGACGAATGCTTTCCGCGTCCAGGTGGCGAAATGGCGAAAACTGGTGTTCGCCAACAACATCTGGCAAGGCACGCGTGACGGGTTCGTGTTCTGGCGCGATGCCGTCTCACCCATCAGCATGTCCAACGACATCATCCATGCCGAGACCGGCGCGCTGTTAAAAGTACGCAGCAAAGCCTACCCCACACCAGTTCAAGCCCGGCAAAGGCTCTCCTTCCTTTCGGGTGCGCTGGTCGTCGATCCGAAGCTGCTTGATCCGCGCCGCGGCGATTTTCGTCTTCGGCGAGGAAGCCCTGCCATCGACGCGGGCGTGTTGATTCCAGGGGTCAACGACAAAAAATTCCAAGGGACTGCCCCGGATATCGGAGCATTGGAGTTTGCTAAATAACCCTCCACGCATCAGTCCTTGAGCAGGCGTGGGGAGGCGGCGTAGGATGGTGGGCGTGAAGCTCAGGCTCATGGCGTTATCGGCTTGCTACCTGTGTCTATCCAGATCCGCTCACGCTCAGTGGCAATGGGCCAATTCAAGCCACCCGTTCTTAAGCAACACAGATGGAAGAAAACTTGCAATTACATTGGTCGCTATTCTGGTGGGGACTTTTGTTGTTCTTAGTGTTGTCGCCCACCTTACTGAACGACGACGCGCCCGCGATAACGAGCGACAGAGTAAACAGTAGGAACACGGCCAGCGGAACCGCGCTTCTCCATTTTCCACCGCGAAAGACCAGTCGTTCGCCGGATGATGGTATGGCCCAATTATGCACCGATAAAATCCACCCAACCACCCTTTGTTTCATCAAGCAGTCTAGCCGCCATTGAGGCAAACGTAAGTCTACCGGCAGGGCAACTTGTGTTTGTTAGTCCTGCTGGTCAAAGGACTTTTCCTGTTCGCCGTATTGACTTGTCCATTTTTGATGTACGGCGGTGGGGATAAGTTGTAGTCTGTTTAAGCGATATGAACGTTGGCGTTGATAGACGGAGATTTTTAAAGGGCGCGGGCGTGGCGATTGTCTTGCCGATGTTGGAATCGTTATCTCCCTTGCGTGGAGCGGAGCAAACGAAGAAGTCGGTGAAGCGCTTTGTCTGCCTGTCCAATAACTACGGGGTTTACCAGAAGGCCTTCTTTCCCGATCCCGGTCAGGCTGAATCAGGTTACGATATGCCTGAGACGCTCAAGGCGCTCGAAAAACACCGCAAAGACATCACCTTGTTTCAGAATCTCGACCACGGCTTTACCGGAGGCCACCAAGGCGTTCCGGTGCTGCTCAGCGGCGTCCGCCCCATTCTCGCTCACAATTATGTCGAGGGGAACATCAGCCTCGACCAGAAATTAGCTGAGTATCATGGTGCGGCTACGCGTTTCCCATCCATGACCCTCGGGGTCCGGGAACGCAACCTCCTTAGCTTTACCCGTACTGGAGTGCAGGTGCCCAGTATTGACTTGCGCGCGGCTTACCGGGCTATGTTCTTTGAAGACACGCCGCAGAAAAAGGCTGCGCAGGCCGAGCGTTTCAAGCGGCAGAACAGCATCCTAGATGTGGTGAGGGGGCAGGCCAAATCCTTGAACCGGGAACTTGGCAAGCATGACCAACACAAGCTTGAGGAATATCTCGATTCCGTTCGCACTCTGGAAAAGAAAATCGACCAGCAGGAGCCCTGGCTCAACCGACCCAAGCCCAAAACCGATGTGCCTGAACCCAAGCCAGGGAACCGGACCGAGGAACAACTCAAGGCCATGATGGAAATAATCGCCCTCGCCCTGCAGACTGACTCAACGCGTGCGATCACCTGCGTCAGCGGTTTTGCAAATGGTGATTTTGGGCTTAATGGCGGCTATCACGGCTTCTCTCATCACGGTGAACGTCCTGAACCGGTTGCAGCCTTGAAAAAGATCGAAGGTTTCCAGATAGCGATGATGT
>JAYGDG010000503.1:0-3865 GCA_046583015.1 Pirellulaceae bacterium
TGACAACGACCGAGGCCAGCGGAGCGATTGGCCGCTTAAGCGAGTTCAAGCAGCAAGCTTTTACGCTACTAAGTTCCACCAAGACACGTGCCGCTTTCGACATTTCCCAGGAATCGGACCAGGTGCGGGACCGCTTTGGTCGCAACCTGTGGGGTTCCAGTATGTTGATCGCCCGTCGACTGGTAGAGGCAGGTTCAACCTTTGTCACCGTGCACTGGGAATCAGAAGGGAAAAATCACTGGGATTTGCACGCCAACAATTTTGGCATGTTAAAAACACACTGTCCGCAACTGGATCAATTGACTGCTGCCCTGGTTCTCGATTTGGAGGAGCGGGGCCTGTTGGATGAGACACTGGTCGTGATCATGGGTGAAATGGGCCGCACACCAAACATCAATGCCAAGGCCGGCCGTGACCACTGGCCTCAATGCGGCTTTTCGCTACTTTTTGGCGGCGGAACCAAGGCAGGTTACCTGTTGGGCAAGACCGACAAGCACGCCCGCTATCCGACCGAGCGGCCGGTATCCGCTGGAGACATGGCTGCCACGATCTACCAGCTGCTAGGCGTTGACTGGAGTATGACGGTACCCGATCTAAGCAATCGGCCAGTCCATATTTCCCATGGTGGCCAACCGGTCCATGAAGTCATTGCCTGAAATTGCCTGCTGCACTCACTTGGCGGGCAGTACCTTCAGTTTCAAGTGCGACGCGTTTGCTTTGGAACGGTAAACACGATGCGTTGCCTGCTGGAAATCTTTTTCCTCGGCGTGATAGATGTCCACGAATTTCTGTGGATTACGACCGATCACGGGAAACCAGCTGCTCTGGATCTGCACCATGATCTTATGTCCCTTGAGGAAACAGTGGTGTTTATCTCGCAGATCAAATTCAATTTGAGTAATCTCACCGGGAACGACAGCCTCGGCCTTCTCAAAACTGTTTCGGAATTTACTGCGGAACACTTCTCCTGCCAGTAGCATCTGGAAACCTCCCATTTGCACCTCTTCTCCGCGTGGCGAGTCATTGGGAGTATCTGCCGGGAAGACATCGATCAGTTTCACGATCCAATCCGCATCGGTTCCCGTCGTGCTAACCTGGATGCTGGCAATAATCGGACCCGCGATGACCAGGTCTTCTTGAAGCGGTGCGGTTTCATAAACCAGCACATCGGGACGCCGCGCGGCGAACCGCTGATCTTCAATCATCCAGGTGTGTCCCTGCGTATTGCGAATCTCTGCTGAAAATGGGACTGGCTTCTGGGGATCACTTAGGAAAGAATCAAAGCCCTGCTTTTTAGCCGGGGCAGTAAACGACAACTGCTGACCTTCTCGCAGGTAGAGATTTCGAGGCACCACTTGTTTAGGCGGCCAATGATCAAAGCGATTCCAGCGATTGGAACCGGTCTCGAAAACAATCGCCTCCGGTAAATTCGGATCCCCTTTCCCTTTCAGGTGGTGCTGAAAAAACGGAAATTCAATATCCTGGCGATAAGTTTCGGCCGTATTGCTGTTGAATCGAATATCACCCAGAGAATCTCCTTTGCCAGAAGCCCAGCCACCATGTCGCCAGGGCCCCACGACCAGCAGGTTTTGGTTCTTGGGTGTTTCACGTTCAATGGTGTAGTAAATCTCCATCGGGCCATAAAAATCTTCCGCGTCAAACCAGCCAGCAACGTTCAAAATGGGATGCTTGATATCCTTCAAATAGGACAAGGCATTCCGTTTTTTCCAGTAATCGTCATACGAGCCATGCTGCATGTAGTCGTTCCACGTCGGCACCCGGTTCTTGAAATAACGCTTGTCAACGTTCGCAACCGGTCCCAGGTCGGAAAAGAATTCATACCCATCAGGGGTCCCATAACTAAATACAGGCTGATCCCGCTTGTCCTGCAATCCAGAGCGGGTGGCCGCATTAAAGGCCAGCCAGTGAAAGGTGTACATCAATCGAAAAGCACCGTTGTGATGAAAATCATCACCAATGAACATGTCTGCGGGAGAGGCCTGCGGGGAAGAGGCTTTCAGTGCTGGATGGGCATCGACCATCCCCATGACGGTTTGCCATCCCGGGTATGAAATACCCCATTGCCCAACGCGACTATTATGATTCTGCAGGTTTTTCAAGCACCACTCGATGGTGTCATACGTATCGGTGCTTTCATCCGTCTCTCGCGGTCCTTTTGGTTTCGGCCGCAGGGGCTTCATGACATCAAACTGCCCCTCGGATTTGAATTTTCCCCGTACGTCCTGGTAAACAAAGATATAACCGTCCTCGGCAAACGACTGGGAAGGTCCCAGCGAGCCGCGATAGCGGTCGGGTTCGTAAGGCCCAATCGAATAGGGCGTGCGAAACAACATGATCGGATACTTCTGGTCTGATCGCTTCGGCTTGTAGACGATCGTAAAGAGCTTGACGTCGTCTCGCATCGCAATCATGTGGGAAGACTTGACGTAGTGCTCCTGGACCTTGAATTCTTCCTGGGCCACGACTGCTGAATCCTGGACCAGTAACAGGCAGGGGATAAGTAGTATCCAGTAGCATCGTCTTAACATCGCAAGCATTTACTTTCTCTCCAGGAGAACCCTGGCTGGTTTTTCACCGCCAGCAACAAGTAACCCGTTGGCAACCGACGCATGGTGTCAAAACAGTTCGTGAATTGGTTTACCGCTGCCAACAATACTGACAGGACGACCGGTCGAATCTTCGTAGTGAGTATCGAGCGGGATACCGAGCGAGGAATAGATGGTGGCCAATACATCCAGTGGAGTGGTCAGGCGTTCTTTCACTCCACCACCAAACTTCTCACTGGCTCCCACGACCCGTCCACCCTGGATGCCACCACCAGCGAGCATCACGGTGAAGCAATTTGACCAGTGATCGCGTCCGGCATGCCCGTTGATCAACGGCGTTCGACCAAATTCACCGGCACAATAAATCACCACGTCATCGAGCATGCCACGGTCTTCAAGATCTTCCACCAGGGCCCAAATTGCTCGATCCAGCGGGGGAAGATGTTCTTCCAGTCCTTTTTCGATCTCGTTGTGATGATCCCAGTAACCCGTATTGATCGTAACACAGCGTGTGCCCGCTTCGACCAGGCGGCGAGCCAGCAGGGCACTTTGTCCATACTGGTGACGACCATACTTGTCGCGCAAGGCCGCCGATTCGCTGCTAATATCAAAGGCCTTCCGCACCTGGTCTCCAGCAACCATTTCCAGTGCCTGGCGTTTGAACGTATCAAGCCCTTCCATCACGCCCGATTTATCAATATCCCGTCGCAAGGTATCAAACTTGCCCAGCAATCGGCGACGCGACTGGACACTGTTTAACGTCAGCCCCTTGGGAAGTGCCAGATTGGGCACTTTAAAGTCCTTGGCATTCGGATCTCCGCCAACTTCGAACGGGTTGTAAGCCTTCCCCAGGTAGACCGATCCCTGGTAACCGAAGGCCTCTGATTTAGGTACGGTCACGTAGGCAGGCAGCTGCGCTCGTCGGGGTCCCAGCGAGCGGGCGATGACGGATTCAAAGGACGGATTTTGCGGTGCATTGCGTGCCAGCGTGGGTCCGAAATAACCGGTCTGCATCCAATGGGCAGAGGGAGCATGAATTCCGTTTTCGTGGTGTACCGATCGGACCAGCGCCAGTCGATCCATCACGCTTGCCTGCAGGGGAAAACGTTCTCCCACCACGATGCCGGGTGACGATGTGGCAATCGGCTGGTACATCCCGCGGTACTCGGCCGGTGCTGCCGGCTTCATATCATAGGTGTCCTGCTGACTCATCCCGCCGTGTGTCCAGAAAACAATCAGTGATTTGTTGCTGCCAGAGGAAGCTGTGGTGGCTGCCCGTGACTCGAGTTGTAGCAATT
>JAYGDG010000720.1:0-5689 GCA_046583015.1 Pirellulaceae bacterium
CTACAACACGGGCGCTTATCAAAACGCGATTGATAAGTACCAATTGTTTCTCAAGAAGTTTCCCAAGCATGACAATGCCAGCCTGGCCTGGGTTCGACAGAAGATGGCTGGCTTGCGGCAGAATATCGGTCGTCCCACCGAAGCCCTGGCCTACGCGTTGAAGGAGCTTCCAGAACTCAAAGTCCAGCCGGCTTTTGGTGAAGCTCGTGGGGAACTGGCCAGCCTGTTGCCAAACATTGCCGAGAGTTTCGCCGACCAGGCTGCCAAGGCCAGGGATACGGAGAAAAAGAGTGCCTTGATTGCCAAGGCAGAAACATCAATGGAGGAACTGGTCAACCAGGCAGCCTACATTCCCTCCAAAATGCACAAAAATCCTGACGTGGCATCCCGGATCAAGCGGATCAAGGAGAAGATCAAGAATGTGCGACGCAATATTGATCGGGAAAACAATCTCGTGGCTGCTGTCAAGAAGATCAACGAGTTCACCAACAAGAGCAAGACGTCAGATGCGTTCGTGGCCCGGCGTACCTTGCTGGAGAACTATCCGGGCCTGGAAGATGATGAGCGGTTGGTTGAGGCGGTAATCAATATTTCGAAAAAGGAAGCGGAACTGGTTAGCGTGAAGCAAGAAACGAAGAAACCAGTGACTAGCGAAGAAGCGGGGTCGCTTCAGAATAAGAACCTTCCGAAACGGTCCAATGTTAGCAAAGACATTCCTGGGGTTGCCGGGCATGTCTGTTGTGTGTTGGCAGGAGGCGCGGTTCACGGAATCGATGTTACCACTGGAAACAGTCGCTGGAGACGCTTCGTAGGGGCGGAAACAACGGTTTATCCACAGCCAGTTTCCAGTGAGCCGGGTGCTGATGTCCTGCTGATCGACAGTAAAAACCACGACCTGATGCGTGTTAAGTCCCAGACAGGCGAACTGGTCTGGCGGCTTCCGATCGGGAAACCGTTCTTGACCCCGGTTCCTTACAAGGACCTGCTGCTGATCAATACTCGCGATGGCTGGTTGCTGGAGGTGAACTTGAAGACGGGGGCGAATACCCGGATTGTTGAGTTTCCTATGGAACTGGGAACGGCTGCCACTTACGGTGACGAGCAACCGTTGCTCTATCAAGCCGGGGAGCACAATAACTTGTACGTGGTCGACATCGAGACCATGGAGTGCAAAGAGGTGTTGTACGTCGGGCACAAGAAAGGCTCGATGGAAGTGCCGCCCGTTTATGCAGTCGGCTTCTTGATGCTGATCGAAAACATTGCCTCGGACCGTGCCATCTTGCACGTGATTGGCATGAACGAGAAGGGGCAGGAGCTCAAAGAGATTCAGCGCATTGCACTGCGAGGTAAAGTGGTTGTGCCCCCGCTCGTTTTTGAAAGGCGAGTTCTGGTTACGACTGACCTCGGTGCCGTCCATGTCTATGACGTGGATCCCAATATCGATCCACCTGTCCAAACGCTGGCCGATGTCAATGCGTCCGCGACCAAGTCGTTTGTCAGCTATCCGATTGTTTACCGCGGACAGGTATGGGTAGCCGGTAAAACACTGGCCAAGTACCGAGTACAGCCGGCCCTGAGCCAACTGAACCGCGTTTGGATCCACGATGACGGCGACACCTTCATGGCCCCCTTGCAGCGAGTGGAAGATGTTTTGATCCACATGCGTCGGCAACAAGGTAGAAATGAAATCACCGTTTCCGGCCAACCCATCGAGTCTGAAGAGCCTTCCTGGGAAACAGACCTTGGGGCGCCAGCCAAGGTTTCACTGGACAGGAAGAATAATCGGCTGCGCGTTGTTTCCGCCCAGGGTGGGTACTCTCTAATCACAGCGGAGAACAGCAAGCAGGCAGTGTTGGATCATTCGTTGCAGGCACCTCAAGAAGCGCAGAAGCTGGCCTTCAATCGGCTGGTCGAGTTTAGTGGTGGCCGGCTGACAGTCACCGGTTCCGGGCAACAGAACCAGGTCCTGGTGATTGAATCCGCAGCCGAGCCTGTTCAGCCACGGCTGGTTGCCTTGCAGCCGTTTGGGACAAAGGCTGCTGATGCCATCGGTTTCCAGGATCGGCTACTGGTTCCCTTTAAAGAAGGGATGATTCGATTGTTCGATTTGAAGGACGGATCCCAGAGCGTCTTACCGTTTCAGCCGGGACTCAAGGCGGGCGACCAGAAGGCCTGGTCAGCACCGGTCATCGATCGTGCCTCCCCGGAAAAATTTGTAGTCCTGGAAAATGGCCGCCACCTCTACCGGGTCGGTATCAAACAATTACCCCAACGCCACTTGACGGCTTTTCAGCAGCGGATGCTGGCAGAGCCGATTGGCGCTTCCATTGCTGCGCTGGGTGACACGTTGTTTGCCGTGAAACGCGAAGCAGACCATGATGTTGTTGTTACCTTTCAGTTACCTGGCTTTGAAGATGATCATCAGTGGGCACTGAAGGGGCGAGTTATCTGGGGGCCGCGGCGGATCAATGATCGTGTCTTCGTGGCCACGGATCAGCAAGGGTTGTTCTGTTTCGATAGCCAATGGAATTGGTGGCAAACCGCCGCCGTGCTTCGCTGGCAGGCAGCCTTGCCGTATGGACATCTGGCTGGTTTACCTTTTAAGCAGAAGAACAGTTACGTACTGGCTTCGACCAATGGTACGGTTTGGCGGATCGACCGACAGACAGGCCAGGAGTTAGAGAAGATTGAGCCGATTCGTCTGCAGGAGCCTCTCTGGGGCAACCCCGTGGTGCACGATGGCCAATTATGGCTTTCCGGAATCGATGGTGTTTTGTTCGTGATCCCCTTTCCCCCGGCAACTTGAAGATTAGCAGTAAAGTAGACCTGATTCGATGAACGATTGGTTTCAGCAATTTGACGTGTCGTCGCCGCGGCGACTGAATCGAGCAAAGCCTGCGGTCGTGCTGCAGTTGCTTCTGAGCGCTTGGATGCTGATGCTGTTGGTTGCCCCCTGCCAGGCACAATTAATTACCGATGAGTTGGCCAAGCGACAACGCTATGACCGTATCACGGTCCGGGTTGAAGCGAAGACCGAGGTTTGGGACGTGGAGCCGCTCCCCTACCCGAATCGCAAGTTGCCGGCAAATCCCAAGGGCTATTTGGAGGTGCGCCTGCTCGCTGACGCGGAAGAGATCTACGAGGTGCGTTGGCGAGACATCAAGCAAGTTGAGTTCTTTGAAGAGATCCTGCTGCAGGAAGCTAATGAACATGTGGCGGCCAAGCAGTTTGATCATGCCTTTGATTACTTCATTTTCTTGCATCGAAAGTTTCCCAAGACAAAGAACCTTGAGCCATCGCTCAATCGCCTCCTCTATCTCAACGCCGCTGATTGTTTTGAAGACAATCGCGATTTTGAAGCGATGGCGATCCTGGAAGAACTCTATCGTAGAAATGCTGGTTTCCAGCTCAATGCGTCAGCACCGTCGGTGGCGGCAGTTTTAAACAAGACGGTGGCGCGGATTCTCGATGGTTACCTGGAAGAGAAGAAGCATACGGCCGCTCGTGACTTGATCTTGCGGATGCGCCGCAATAAGTATCGTTTGCAGGCGACCAACAAAGCGGCTGCCGAACTCGATCGGTTGGCTTCGGTGAAACGTAATGAGGCACGCGTTTTTATTGACGGGGGGTTGCTCCGCGAGGCGGATGCTGCGGTGCGGGAGATGATGCGCATTTACCCGCTGGTCCAGGGAGGTCGCGAGATTCAAGAAGAGATCCACCGTAAGTACCCGCTGATTAATGTCGGGGTGACCGAACTGTCACCGGTTGGCGGGCAGTCTGCGATTGATAACTGGGCCATGCGCAGAACCCATCACCTGGTGCGGCGGATGATCATGGAGTTTGAAGGGTTGGGTCTGGAAAAAGGACTCTACCGGTTTCCCTTGGGAGAGTTTCGAGAAAGCAATGACCGTCGCAGTTTGCATTTGCAGATTCGACCACCGAGCGATGAGGATCAAGCCTCGTCAAAAGCTCCCGTCGTGAGTGGTTACGACTTGGCCACGACGCTAATCCAGTTGGGGGATCCAAACCATCGAGATTACGCGCCGCAGTGGGCCGAATTGTTTTCGCATGTGGAAGTGGAGGATGTCTTTGGTTTAAAGGTCCACTTTCGCCGTCCGCATGTTTTGTCCGAAGCGCTGCTGCAAGTCTACCTGAACCGGGATGCCTCGGCCCAGGACCCGGCCTCCTTCGATGGGCCTTTTAGACCGGGTGTCGTTGAGAAGGATCAGAAAAACGTGGTCCACTACGTCGCCAATCCCTACAACCGGGTACCGCTGGCGCGTGTCGACGATCAGTTTGTGCCGCCGGCGGAAATCGTCGAACGCCTTTACGAAAATTCCGAGAAACTAGTGGCTGCCTTGCGACGTCGAGAAGTGGATGTGGTTGATCATTTGCTCCCCTCGGTGGCAGCGACACTTAAGGGAGAACCGGGGATCGAAGTAGTGGCTTACTCGCAGCCCACGGTCCATATGCTGCTGCCTAATTACAACAAGCCCTTTACCTCGAGCGAGTTGTTTCGGCGGGCCCTTGTTTTTGGTATTCGTCGGGAAGCAATCCTTAAAGAGCTGATCCTGCGGAAAAATCATGTTCCCGGTTGTGAAGTTATCAGTGGGCCATTTTCTCGTGGCATGTCGGATGACGATCCGCTTTCGTACGGTTACGACCAAACAATCATGGCACGCGGCTATTCGCCCTGGCTGGCTGTGACGCTGGCGAAACTGGCTTCCCGACGACTCAAGGAGGTCGCCGAGCTGAAAGGCGAAAAGCCACCCACGTTTTCCAAGCTGCTGTTGGGACATCCGGCTGACGAGACCGCCCGCCTGGCCTGTCAAGCCATCAAGTTTCAACTCGATGCAATTGACTTTACGACAGAACTCAAAGAGTTTCCTCCCGGACAGACGCGTGATCCGGATGGAGAATGCGACCTGGTCTATGCCCGCGTGGCCATGTGGGAGCCGATCGTCGATGCGGGTCGCGTCCTTTCCCGCACTGGCATCGCCGGTATTGACGATGAGCATGTGAACCGGGGCATCCGCTGGCTGCAAGATGCCAAGCGGTGGCGTGAAGTGACCGCCCGTTCCCGTGAGCTGCATCGTATTTGTCACGATAAAGTGGCAGTCATACCGCTGTGGCAAACCGTTGACTTTTTTGCTCACCGGACGGAAGTGCGACGAGCTGCCTCGCGTCCGGTGACCCTCTACCAGGGGATTCAGAAATGGCGATTGGGAACGGATCAGTTATCGGAGTGACCACAAACGTGAAGATCGAATCGAAACTCTGCCGTTCGCAAGCCGCTCTCACCAGTGGCCTGGTCTCTTCGTCAGGGAGCGTGCTGGGTTGGACGCTGTTGCTGCTGCTGTGCCTGCTGGCCATGACCCCCGTCGGTTGTCGCTCCGCCAAGGCTCCCGAGGAGAAGCCGAAAGAGGAAGAGAAAAAGAAAGCAGACAAGAAAGATACGGAGGAACCGTTTTCCTGGATTTACTCCCCCTATGAAGTGCACGTCTGGGTGGCGATGGGGCCTTCGGCTCGTTTAACGACACGACATCGTGAGGATATCCAGCGCCGACTGGGCGAACGGGCACTCACCTGGGCCGGTTACGGATGGAAAATCGACTCGGAAGTTGCACCGGTGGAACTGAACACCGATCTCACCCGCAACCTGGCCCTGGTGACCGTCGAGTCGGTCGTC
>JAYGDG010000692.1:0-22419 GCA_046583015.1 Pirellulaceae bacterium
ATGTTTTCCGTAAAGTAGGGATCTCCCGGCAGCGCTAACAGGTTCTCTTCGCCACAACTGACTGCGGGACGCTCTGGAGTTGCACCCAGTCCCCTGGCGCGACGATCCCAGAACCTGCTCGGCTGAAGATCGGAATGTTCCGGCACCTGCGTCGTCAGCTCCTTCACTCCCATCACGACAAAGCGTGTCTTGTTTTGAACCAGTGCCCGCAAGAGGTCGGGCCGCTTGTCGAGCATGCGTTCAATCAGGTAGGCAGCTTCCAGCAAGGCGTAATCCGAGACACGCTCGGAAGCAAGAATGGGGAATCCATCGATACTAACATGCTTCTTGTAAAACGGGGCCAGCTTCCAGTCGCGTTTCAATTGTTTCGAAATCGGTTTGACTTGCCAGCGCAAGGCGACAGATTTCGACTTCTCCTGTTCCGCGGCCGTGGAATCTGCAGTCCCGAGCAGAACCAGGGACAAAACAAGTAGCAGGCAACCGACTGCCCAGGCCCGCTTTCTTGAATTCCACATGCCCCGGACCCTTCAAAGGACGAACCTGGTTCTCTGGTTTGCGTAACAAAGACATTCGCTCACTGGCCACCAGGTCAAGCGGGTCAGCAAGTGCCACTTCGAACTCAGTTTAGTACGAAACAGACCCGTCCGCCAAGAGACCCAGCGGAGAGCTGCTAACGAACAGGAAAAACGTCACTTTCTTCCAGGAAACTCTGCCCTTTCAACACTTTCCTGGGCCGCCTATGATTCGTCTCAATGATTGATCCTCAAAAATCGACAGCTGCCGTTATGCCAAGCGAATCTCCCCAGCCGGCAGCCAGGCCAACTTCTTCGCGCCTGGCGCTGTTAGCAACACTATTGGCAATCGCTGCCGTCGCCTGCGGCTCAATCATCCAGTCAACTATCGCCGACCCCTGGCTGAACCTCCTCTTCGTCCTGGTCCTCCTGCTCCCGGTCTTGCGTGGGGAACTCGGTCGTCAACACAGCTGGTTACAACAATACGATCAGGGCTACCGTCGCGCCCTGCTAGTCGCGGGGCTCGGCTGGGCCCTGGTGACCGCCTGCCTCTACCTGGTCCAAATTCGTCCCTTCATCGGTGATGTCGACCTCTTCTACTACCTCTGTAACGCCCGTGACATGAATAACCATTCACTGACGTCGAACGATTGCTACAGCTATTTCCCGGGCGTCTATAGTTTCTGGAGAACCGTCATGCTGACGGTTGGCCAGCGCCTGGAAGCTATTCAATGGACTTACCTGCTGGTCATCCTCACGAACGTACTGCTGGTCGCTGCCATCGTCTGGCGACATAGCCGTTGCCTGGCCAGTAGCCTGTTCGCCGGCTGCTGGCTGCTGGTTCTCGCTTCTCGCTTCCAGGCCACCGCCGGAGAGACCGAGTTACTGGCTACCATCCCCCTGCTGGGCGCCATCCTCTACTGGTCCGGCCAACCGCTCCGAGGCAACCGCGGCTGGCGATATAGCCTGGCGCTCGGAATCGGACTGGCACTGACACTCTACGCGAAACAGCAAGCCGGCCTGCTGGCGTTGGGCGCCCTGGCACTGCTGCTGAGTTACCGCTGGCGCAGTAAGGCAGACCAGCATCAGTTGAGATTACTGATCGCCATTCCTGTGATGGCAGTCGTTCTGTTCTTGGTGGCAATCCTGATGGCCGGCGAAGGCTGGCAACCACTGAAAATCGGGCTCGCTACCGTCGCTGATTATGAAAGCGAGGGCTCCTGGTGGTTTAACCTCTATGTCCAGCTGAGGCGTGATGAAACGGCGGCCCTGGCCGCTCTCTTCAGTGGCCTGGTACTGGCTGCCTGTTGCCAGCGCAAGGAACCTCGTTCTGCTGAGAGCCTGCGGAGCCTGGAAGTGATCCTTTTCCTGGCGATCGGAGCTCTTTTCACGTTATGCCAATTGCGCAGCCGGGCGTATCACCATTACATGCTGCTGGCCATTCCCGGCCTGGTGATCAGTTCGGTATTGCTGTGGCGAGAGGTTTTCCCGGCCCGCGTGGAGGGACAGCGAAAAACAGCCCTGCTGCGTAGTGCCCTGATCCTGCTGATCTTCGTCCCGTTCCTGCGCGATGCTGACATTCGTGAGAGTTTTACCGTTTGGCGCATACCACGAAGTACCAATTTTGCCCCCCGGCAACTTTGGCACCAGCAATCACCGGTGGCAAAAGATCTCCAGCAATTACCCGGCTCTCCCGGGGAAACGCTCTACGTCGTCCCCGCCCGACACAACTCGGTTTATTTCGTCTTGCAAACCCAAACCTCATCTCCCCGCGGCTATCGTTTCAAGCAGCTGCCGCTGGCAGAAACCGACTGGTCGGTCCATGCGAGGGTGCTGCTTATCAAGCCACCGGCCTGGGACGCCAGTGACCAGCAGCTGATTTCCCCAGAGGTACTGATTCAATGGCGAGCAGCGCTGCAGCAAGCGGGTTTCCAGGCCGAGCGGGAACTTCCCACCATGGTCCTCTACCAGCGGGCTCCTTAGCGAGCGGCAAAGAACTTCTCGATCTGATCAACCACGCGGTCCTGCTGGGCGGTCGTGATCTCGTAAAAGAGAGGCAGCCGCAGCAATCGTTCACTCAGTGATTCGGTCACCGGCAGCGAGCGTGTTTGGGCAGAGAGTTGCTGTCCCATCTTCGATGTATGTAACGGTACGTAATGGAAAACCGCATGGATATCCTGCTGATTAAGATGTCGCATTAGCGCCTGGCGAGTCTCCGCGTCGCTGGTAATGACATAAAACAGGTGGGCATTGCTCTGGCAATCCTCGGGAATTGAAGGCAACCGCAACTGGCCTGATTCTGCTAACGGTTCTAATCGCTGCCGGTAATACTGGCAAACAGCTTGCCGGCGCTGAGTGATTTGATCCATCTGCTGCAGCTGGGCATAGAGGAAGGCGCAGCTAATCTCGCTGGGCAAGTAAGAAGACCCCCAGTCGACCCAGGTATACTTGTCGACTTGGCCGGCAAAAAACTGTCGGCGATTGGTCCCCTTGTCACGGATAATCTCGGCCCGCTCTGCCCACTCGTCGCAGTTCACAGCCAGGGCGCCCCCTTCTCCACAACCAAAGTTCTTCGACTCGTGGAAACTAAACGTCCCGGCGTGACCAATGCCCCCAAGCGGTTGCTCTTGATAAAAACTGTTCACACCCTGGGCAGCATCTTCAATGACGCGCAACCCGTGTTCCTCTGCCAGCTTACCAAGTGCATTCATGTCGCAAGCGACACCACCGTAGTGAACTGGCAGCAGCGCCCTGGTGCGGGGACCGATCAACGATTCCACGTCAGCGGGATCCAGGTTCAATGTCTGCTCGCTAATATCGGCAAACACGGGGGAGGCTCCTGCCCGGGCAACGGCCAGGGCAGTCGAGACGAATGTGTAGGAAGGCAAAATCACTTCATCCCCGGGACCCACGTCGCACAACACGATGGCCATCTCGAGGGCAGCCGTGCAGGATGGGGTCATCAAAACACGTGCCAACCCAAATCGCTGCTCCAACAGTTCCGCGCATTTGCGGGTGAAGGGGCCATCGGAGCCGATCTTGCCGGATTCAACCACTTCTTTGAGGTAATTCATTTCCTGGCCGCTAATCCAGGCGCGATTAAATGGGATCTGCTCAGTCATGGCATCTTTCTGCTTAACAAGCCACCATTGGCTTGCTTGGACTCACTGATCATCCCTGATAAACTGCCCATTGGCAACCGCGATCTTGCCGTTGGTTATCACCACTTTCCGCTGTCCCAAACCCTCGATTTCCCGCTTCAGGAGCGTTCCTCATGCCCGGCTATTTCCGCTACTCGTTCTACCTCGGACTGCTGGCCCCATGGCTACTGATCCCACCGGCCACAGCCGATGAGTTACCGGCTGAAGTCACGGTTGCCACTTGGAACCTGGAATGGTTTTTTGATGACCAGCAGGCAGATAATCTTACTCCCCTCTCACGTGCCCAGTCAGCTCCTTCGAAGGAAGAATGGCACTGGAAACGAGACCGGGTTGCCGAAGTGATCGCCGAGTTAAAACCAACGATCCTGGCCTTGCAGGAAGTCGAAAACCGACGGGTCCTGCGCGAACTGACCCAGCAACTCAAATCCCAATACCAGCTGCAATACCGGATCGCCTTCGTGGAAGGCTGGGACACCTACACCGAACAAGATGTGGCCATTCTCTACCAAAGCGGACTCGTCCAATACAGTCGCCATGAACAGTCCCGGGACATGTATGAGAGCAAAGAGTTCTACAACGTCTCTAAACATCTGGTAACCCATTTCCGCTGGCAATCCGGCGATCAAACCGAAGAACTAACACTGGTCAACGTTCATTTTCGAGCCAGTGAAAAAGGAGCACCCCTGCGGCAGCGGCAAGCAAAACTGATTCGCTACTGGATCGATCCCCACTTGCAGCGCGGAAGTAATGTGATCGTCTTGGGTGATCTCAATAGCGAAGAGAATTGCCAGCAGCCCGATACTGACTGCGAAGTTGGCCTGCTTTGCGGACGATCTCAACAAGGAGCCCTCCCGCTGATAGACCTGCATCGCCATCTCCTGCCAGACAGGCGGGCAACACACATGATCGGCAAACAATTTGATCGTATTCTTATCAGCCCCAGCCTGCAGCGCGACGATGAGCAAAAACGAGATCTCGTTTTTGATTCGATCCGCTCCGGAAAAGACCTCGTCGTCCGCGGTAAAAAAGCTGATACCGAACATCGTGATATCTACTACAAGATTCCCCAGCAAGAACGTGATATCAGTGACCACTACCCACTGATCGCACGCTTCAAAACTAAATGACCTGACCAGAAAACCGTGCGCTCCATGAACGATCAAGCAGACCAGCAACTGCCCACCATTCGACTCGACCAGTTCCTGCAATTGGGCCAAATCGTGTCCAGTGGAGGCCAGGCAAAACACCTCATCCAAAACGGACAGGTCACCGTCAATGGGGAAGTTGAAACACGCCGCCGTCGGCAGTTGCAGCCCGGGGATCAGGTTGCCGTCGGAGACGAATTACTGGAAGTCGAGTTGGAGAGTTAGTCACCGTGGGCAGCTTGGCAGTTTTAATATTCTAGCCAGCCTTCCCAGTTTCCCCAAAGAGGTGGGGTTAGATCTCGGCTTCCCAGCAAATGGGGAAGGAAAGCCCTTTCCCGTAGATTGGCGCATTGCTAAAGCGTATGCTCTTGTAAGCTTAGGCGAATTGGGTGCTCATTCCACACTAAATGGTCGAGGGTCATGGATCGAACGGAGATGCTACGACTGTATCGGGTCATGCTGACCTCTCGTCGAATCGATGAGTTGGAAGAGGAAATGACCCATCGTGGGGAAGCGTTTTTCCAGCTTTCTGCGGCTGGCCACGAAGCGACAGCAGCGTTGGTTTCCCATCTTCATGAAGACGACTGGCTGCACTGTCATTACCGGGACCGTGCTCTGTTGATTGCACGTGGTTTGCCCGTACGAACTTTTTTCGACAACTTGCTCTGTAACGACCATGCTCCAGGCCGGGGTCGCCGGATGAGTCCCTTCATGAGTGACCCGGCGTTAAAGATACTCAGCATGGTGACTCCGACCGGTAACAATGCGTTGCAATCGGTTGGGGTAGCAGCGGCTGTCCGAGACCGGCCTGGTCAGCCGATCGTCTATAACGGTGTGGGGGATGGGACGACGCAACAGGGAGAGTTCCTGGAAGCGTGTGCCGAGGCTGCCCGATCCCAATTGCCTGTCTTGTTTGTCGTCCAGGACAACAAGTGGGCCATTTCAACTCAAACACAGCAAAAGACGTTCTACTCACTTCCGGAGGGTAAGGCGAGCGATTTCTGCGGGATTCCGATTGAGTATGCCAACGGTTGTGACGCCACGATAGCGGATGAAGTTTTCCAGAGAACGGTCGCTCGCATGCGCAGTGACCGCAAACCGGCCATCATCGTGCTGGAATTGGAACGGCTTGCCAGTCACACGAATGCGGACGATCAGCGGATTTACCGTGAGCAGAGTGACTTGGAGCAAGCCCAGGCAACTTCGGATCCCATCACGATTTTTCAGCAACGGCTGTTGGAAATGGGATTCACGGATGTGGATCTGCAGGCCATTGACTGTCAAATCAAGGACCAAATCGAAGCGGCGCAAAACGAGGCGATGGAGAGTTCGGTACCGTTAACAACGAAAACTGCCAAACGCACATTGCATGTCGAATTAACTCACCCGTCTCGACAGCAAGCGGGTGCCGAAAGCGCTCCACAAATCACCATGCGGGAGGCCTTGCGTAACGTATTACATCATCATCTGGTAGAAAACGAGCGGGTCACCCTCTTTGGCGAAGACATCGAAGATCCCAAGGGTGACGTATTTGGTGTTACCAAGGGTTTGAGTACAGAGTTCCCCAGCCGCGTCCGCAATTCGCCGTTGTCCGAGTCAACCATCATTGGCACTTCGATCGGTCGTGCCCTGGCAGGCGAGCAACCTGTTGCTTTCCTGCAGTTCGCCGATTTCATACCACTGGCCTTTAACCAGATTGCTTCGGAGTTATCGACCATTCACTGGCGCAGTGACGGAAAATGGAGTGTACCGGTCATCACAATGATTGCCTGTGGCGGTTACCGACCTGGCCTGGGGCCTTATCATGCCCAGACGTTTGAATCGATCCTGGCTCACAATCCGGGCATCGATGTCTTCATGCCGTCAACCGCCGAGGATGCCGTTGGCCTGCTCAATGCAGCGTTTGCTTCCGAGCGGCCCACCATGTTTCTCTATCCCAAGACCTGCCTCAACGACACCGAGAACACGACCTCCGCGGACGTAGCAAACCAGTTCGTCCCGATCGGAACAGCGCGTAAAGTGCGTTCCGGGCGAGACGTCACTTTTGTCTGCTGGGGCAACACCGTCCGCCTCTGTAGCGACGCGGCTAACGTGCTGGAAAAAGCTGGCGTGGAAGCCGAAGTCATTGACTTGCGTTCGCTCTATCCGTGGGACGAACATATGGTCCTCACGTCCGCCGAACAAACGGCTCGACTTATCGTGGTCCACGAAGACAATCGCACCTGTGGCCTGGGAGCCGAGATCCTGGCCACGGTCGGTGAACGCGCCAGGTTACCGATATCGATGCGGCGTGTAACTCGACCGGATACCTATGTTCCCTGCAATTTCGTTAACCAAATCGAAGTCTTACCGTCCTTTAAATCCGTGCTGACTACGGCGGCCGAACTGTTAAACCTGGACCTTTCCTGGATTCCTCCCAAGGAGCAGGAACAAGGGGTCCATTTCATCGACGCCATCGGTTCCGGCCCCTCCGATGAACATGTCATCGTGGTAGAGGTCAATGTTCAAGCGGGCCAGCAATTGAGTCGTGGGGACGTAATTGCCTCGTTGGAAGCAACCAAGAGCGTTTTTGAAATCACCTCGCCGGTCGATGGAACCGTCGAAGAGATCTTTGCCAGCGAAGGGGCCACCGTCCCGGTTGGCGAGCCGCTGATGAAAATCCAAACCGAGATCAATGAACAACAGGTCAAACCGGTCACCCAGGAAAACCCGGGAACTCCGGTGATCAAACAACGAAAGTCAGAAACCACCCTGCTGGTACCCAGTCAAACCCTCGGCCATCGAGCTTTTGATGTGGGTATCTCCTCGGTCTCCACGGTCAGTGGCAGCCGACTCATCTCTAACTCCGACCTTAACCTGGTCGGTGCCGGGATGAAAACCGATGACATCATCCGTCTCACCGGAATCGAATATCGCCATTGGGCAGCAGAAGGTGAAGACGCTGTGAGCATGGCCGTCGACGCCTGCTGGCAAGTCCTGGAACAAGAACGGTTGATCATCGACGACCTGGACCTGGTCATCTGCAGTACCACCAGCCCACAATCCGTGACACCTTCGATGGCCTGCCGGGTCCTCAACGGCCTGACCCGCGGCAAAAGTGACACCATGTTGCAGGCCTATGACATCAATGCCGCCTGCTCCGGTTACCTGTACGCCTTGCAAGCGGCTTACGATTTCCTGCAAAGCACTCCCCGCGGTCGTGTGCTGGTCGTTACCGCGGAAGTCCTCTCACCCCTGCTGAATCCCGATGACTTTGACACGGCCATTCTCTTCGGCGATGCGACCACGGCCACCATCCTTTACGGCGAAAGCCATTTTGACCAGGCCATGGCCCGACTTCACCGCCCGGAACTCTCTGCCAAGGGTGAAGATGGCAGCACCCTTTCAGTACCCTTCCCCCACGACGGGTTCATACAAATGAAGGGACGCAAGGTCTTCACCGAAGCGGTCCGCTCGATGATCAGTAGCCTGACACGGGTTTGCCAGCGAAAGGGAATCCAGGTCAATGACTTAAACCTGATCGTACCCCACCAGGCAAACCAGCGTATCATCGATGCCATCCAGAGTCGCGTCGAGCCCCAGGTCTTCAGCAACATCCGGCACCATGGAAATACCTCATCAAGCAGCATTCCCTTGTGCCTGAATGAACTACTCCCCCATTGTGAAAGCGGGCAACAACTGGGACTCTGTGCCTTTGGAGGTGGCTTTACTTTCGGAGCAGGAATCCTCGAATCGGTGTAACCGGAGACTGCTTACTGACCAGCCTCCGTGAGGCAATCGGCAAACCAACCGCTTATGATCTTAACCAACGACGCCCTGGGATTACTGGAAACAACTGGCTACACACCGGCCATGGTCGCCCTGGACACGATGGCCAAAGCGGCACCCTTGCAGGTGCTCCAGGCAGAAGTGAACGACTTCCTGGGCATCTGTATCAAGATCGGCGGTTCCGTCGCCGCAGTGGAAACGGCCCTCCAAGCCGGACACGGGATCGCCGAGCAAATGGGTGGTCAGCCGGTGACCAAGTTAATACGACGCGTCGAAGAAGAAGCCTGGCAGGCCATCGACAGTCCCCCTGAATTCAACCCCCTTATCCAACAGGATGTCGTTCATTTTCCCCAGACAAGTACCTCGGATCATTCGTCAAACAACAAGGAAGAACCAGTGGCTGAACATCATGCACATGCCCTGGGTTTCATAGAAACCCAAGGCTTCACTGCCGTCTTTGAAGCAATTGACCAGGCCTGCAAGACGGCCAGTGTCGAAGTCGTGGGTAAAGAAAAACTTGGCGGAGGCTACGTCACTGTCATCATCCAGGGTGATGTGGCGGCCGTTACAGCAGCGGTCGAAACGGGACAGCAAAGCGTGGCCCAATTGGGTACCCTGATCGCTGCCCACGTGATCGCTCGCCCGTCAACCGCCGTGCTGGACTTACTGCCAGCGGTGGCGAAATCCTGAACGGCACCGTCGCTGGAACCAACTAGCTGGACTCTGGCGGGTTGATCTCGGACCATGACAATTCCTCTTCCCGCCCGACACCAAACCAGTTGCTGTAAATCATGTAGAAGGCAGGAACCAGGAACAGGATCAACAAGGTTCCCAGTAGCAGGCCAAAAGTAAGGGCCGTGGCCATCGGCTTGAGCAGCTGGGCCTGGAACGAGGATTCCAGCAGGAGCGGGGAAAGACCCGCGACGGTCGTCATCGAGGTCAACAAGACCGGGCGGAAGCGATGTCGGCCACCCTCAATCAGCGCCTTCTTAACGGGTACACCAGCACGTATACGGCGATTGATGAAATCAACCAGCACGATCGAGTCATTGATGACCACCCCGGTCAAGGCCACGATCCCACACATACTCATCAGGCTGATATTGAGCCCCATCAGGGCATGTCCCCAAACGGCTCCGATCAGGCCAAAGGGGATGATCGCCAGGATCAACAGTGGCTGGAAGTAGGAGCGGAATTCCACCGTCAGGACAACAAAAACTGCCATCAGGGCAACCATGAATCCAATCATTAAACTGCGTACCGACTCCACCGTCTGCTCCTGCTGGCCTTCCCAGCGGATCATCACGTGCGGAAACTTCTCCCGGATCACCGGCACGACATTCCGGCGGAAGCGACCCACGCTGGCCGCCGCGTTACCGACCGCTTCGTCCATGTCCGCCGTGATCGTCACTGACCGCATCTGGTCAATTCGATTGATCTCGCCATACCTGGTCACTTCCTCGATATTCGCCAGTTCCGTCAGCGGCCGTTCCACCCCGTCACCGGCACGAACTCGGACCCGGTTCAGGTCCGAGAGCGAACGGCGCTGGGCCTCCGGATAGCGAACCATCAGCTTGACTTCATGACGCCCGCGCTGCAAACGCATCACTTCTTCGCCGTAGTAGGATCCCCGGATCGTATCGGCCAGTTCGCGAGCCGTAATCCCCATGGCCAGCGCCTGGTCCTTTACCGAGAACTGGTACTCCAGTTTGCCGAGGTACATATCATCGCCAATATCAAACACCCCGGGCTCCAACCCCAGCTGCTGTTTGCAAAAATCACGTGCCTCCTCAAGTTCCTTCATGTATCCGGACGGTACCAGCAGCTTAAATTCGATCGGGCGGCCACCCGGTCCCATCGCGGGAGCCGCAAAACTCAAAGCCTCCACGCCCGGAAAACTGCCGGCTTCCTGGCGCCAGGCAGCGATTAACTGTTCACTGCTAATCGACCGCTCTTCCAGGTCAACCAGTTCCACATCCACGACCCCCACGTGGGCGCCGGAGTTGCGCTGGTCTGCCCCCATCGTATCGGGCATCGTCGCATGCCCTACCGCCCGGTGCCGAAGCTTCAGTAAGGGACGAGCGGGCGAAAGTTTTTTCTCTACCCGCAACACCGCATCTTCCAGCCTGCGCGTTGCTGCCTCCGTGATCTCGGCAGGCGTTCCATCCGGGTAAACCACCTTGGCTCCTACCAGTGGACTGTCAACCTTGGGAAAAATGACAAAGGGCGTCAGACCTACCTGGATCGCCCCAAAGGTAAGGACAAGCAAACAAATTCCACCGATAACAAACATCCAGGGTCGATCCAAACCCCAACGCATGGAAGGCAAGTAAAAGCGTTCCACCACGAACTGCATGCCAGCCCGCGACCCCCGATTGCAGTGCTCGAAAACCTCCTTGAGGAAACGGACGGGAAAGAGAAAAAAGCCGACCAGTCGAAAGAAAGCACTCTCCCGGTGCGAGAGGTGACAGGGAAGTACAAAAATACTCTCGACCAGCGAGATGGCCAGCATGGAAATCACGGCCACCGGCAGCACTGCAAAAAACTTCCCCATCACACCACTGATGAAAAACAACGGGGCAAACATGATGATCGTGGTCGTCACCGAAGCCGTCACGGCAGGCAGGACCTCGTAGGCACCATCAATGGCAGCTTTGGAATAATCGCCACCTGTCTTGCCACGGTGCGTGTAAATATTCTCCCCGATCACGATCGCATCATCGACCACGATACCGAGGGCCAGCAAGAAGGCAAAAAGCGAAAGCAAGTTAAGCGTGTGCCCCATGTAAAGCAGCACGCCACCGGCACCCAGCACGGAAATAGGAATGCCCAAGGCAACCCAGAATGCCAGCTTCAACTCCAGGAACACGGCCAATACCAGGAAGACCAGTAATAGTCCCTGGGTACCGTTCTTGCGCAGCAGGTTCATGCGACCGCGAACGTGAACCGACTGGTCAAAAAAGACCGCTATCCGGTAACCCGCAGGCAAGGCATCGTAACCGACGCCCTGTTGCTTGTCCGCGGCATACTTGTGGACCGCCTCGCAAAGAGCCAGTACGTCCTCATCCGAGGTACGATCAATGGCAACCACCAGCGCCGGACGTCCGTCGACATAGTCAATGGAATCCAAATCGTTGAAACCGTCGCGGACGGTCCCCACGTCACCCACGGTAAGGACCACGCCATCAGGCCTGGTTAGTAAAGGAAGCTCAGCAATTTCCTCACCCGTGACACGCTTGTTCGTTCCCCGTAACAACACCTCGCGTACATTGGACCGCAGCGTGCCACCAGGAATGTCAACGTTCTCACTACGCAAAATCTGGGCAACACGCTTGAGCGTGAGACCAAACCTGCGGAGTGTCTCTTCGCTAATTTCCACATCAATCTGGTAAGGACGGGCACCGATAATCGAGGCCTGGGAAACAATCGACTTGTCCGGATCAAACGTCATGGAACGCAGGATGCGGTTGAACCCCTGCGGGGCGATCGGTTTGACCGTCAATAATTCCTCGCGGACCCGCTCAGTCACAGCACGCAATTCGAGCTCCGCAGGTAATCCCTGCTGGTCAGGTCCGATCACCGCCACTCGTATGGCCGGCATCCTCATCGTGATCTGACGAATATCCCGTTTTTCCGCCAACTCCGGGAAACTTGGTATCCGGTCAACCTCGGAGCGGACCTCGTTGAGCACCCGCTGGACATCCTTGACCGATGGCTCCAATTCCAGGATCAGGTAGCCGACCCCCTCGCGGGAAACCGATGTCTTTTTCTTGATCCCGACAATCGAGCGAATCGCTTCTTCGATCTTCTGGCAGATCCCTTCCTCGACCTCTTCGGGACTGGCACCCGGATAGGGAACCGAAACCAGCAGGATTTCCAGCTCGAATTCCGGAAACGACTCTCGGCGCATATTGCCAAAGCTGAAAAGACCGATGGCCATGATGACCAGCACCATGGTGTTCATAGCCTGGGGATTGCTTGTCGCCCAGCGAATCAAAGCACGCATCTACTTGTTCGCCTCCCCCGGCCCGGATGCTGTCCGAGACGGTTTCGCTGCCGGCAGCAACCGATCATAACGCACCGCGTCGCCACTTTGAGCACCCGTGAAAGGTCGAACCACGACCAGTTGGCCGGGCTGCAAGTTGCCAGAACTATTGTCGATAATCCATTCGATACCAGTTCCCTCTCCCCAGGTCCGTACCAGCTCAACCTGTTCAACCAGGCCCAGCGAACCCTCTCCGGCAGCATCACCCGGCGTCACGAACCAAACCCGGTTGCCTGGTTGAATCGCCCGTTCGGGAACCCGTACCAGGGGCGAGATCGGACTGGACTTGATCAAGACCGTTACGTACATACCACGTACCAGGATGCTGGGTCCACTGTCCTCAGTCGCACCCGGCCGATGAGGCTCATCAACCACCACCCGCACCGGGACGGTGCGAGTTTCCTGGTCCAGGCCCAGGCCATCGTAGCGTTCCAAGTGCCCCGTCCATTTGTAAGTCGCCCCCGTTCGGCCCACCAACTCGTAAATCACGTCAACCGGCGTCTTGGGCAAGCGGTAATCGTCGGACTTCTCACGGGATTCACTGTTGGCAACAGCTTTGCCAGCGCGCTGGTTCCAGATCCAGTAGAGATCATCCATCCGCAGGTTGCATCTCACCTCCACGTGCGAGGTGTCTTCGATGGCAACCAGGGGTGTCCCCTTCTGGGCAAAAGAATCTTCTTCCACCAGGTCCTTGATGATGACGCCACTGACCGGAGCGGTCACCGTCGTGCGGTCCTCATCCAACTGCGCCTTGTCGAGCTGAATCTGGGCCAGGTCCCGGCCAGCTTCCAGGCGGTATTTACTCTTGCTCAGCTTGGCCGATTGACCAGCCAGCTGGGTCTTGGTCGTACGAGCCGTTAAGACGGCCCGCTGCGCACGCTCCAGATCGCTGGCAAGAATCACCTGGCCACCCTCGAGCTTTTTCAGCCGGGTGAATTCCCTTAACTGCAGTTCCAGTGCCATCTCGGAAATCTTGGCCAATTCGTCTACGTTGCGTATCTCCACGGCCACTTCTTCCAGTTCCAGCCTCGATTGCACCAACTGCTTGGTAAGCCGCCGAACCTCCAGCTTGTAGTCACGGTCGTCAATACGGAAAAGCTCCTGACCCTCCTTCACGTAATGCCCCGCACGACAGACCGAAGACTTATGGGCGATGCGCCCCGCCACTTGGGCCGCCAGCTGGATCTCACGGTAGGGAACTACGACCCCGTCAGTCTCCAGCAACAACACCTTGTCGTGGGTCACCACTGGCGCAACAAGTAACTCCTGCGCAACCTCCTGAGCCTGCTGGCGAACCGTTGGCGCCGTCCCGCTAAACTGCTGCAAGGCCAGGTAGCCAATCACCAGGATGACCACCGGCAAGATGTAGCCAAGGACATTCTTCAACTGGCTGGACTGATCGTTCATAGTGTTTCTCGTCTTCCTCGATGTCTTTCAAAAAACCCTTCAAGGGCTATGGGTAGTTCCGGAAAGATCCTTGAGCATATCCCTTAGCAAATTGTCAATTTCCCAAATCGGTTGACTTTGAAGAGAAGCAAGCGTCAAGGTAGTAATGTGGAAAGCAAGCTGGTCCAGTGAGTGGTACTTCCGACGATCCTCCTCCGGTGTCAACAAGGCAATCACTTCGCCCGCCATCCGGTAATGAACACACTGGCCCACCACGCTCAAGGCAACCTGACGACGACGGTAGCCTGGCATCTCGGCCGGTAACCAGTTGTCGAGCAAACCCAGCAAGTACTCGAAGCGTGGACGGAAATGTTCTTCCACCAGCTCCTGGCAAGCCTCCGTCGGCTGCAACACCTCGCGCATCAGTAACTTGACCTGCCAGGGCACCTGTTCACTCCCGAGCATCCGTTCAAGCAAGGTGCGCACGTGATCATACAAATGGATCTCTGCCGCGGTCGAAGCGGGACGCTGGGGAGGTGCAATCTGCTCAATCCGCGCCTCACTGGCCAGCCGGACCGTCTCCAGGTAAAGCTGCTGCTTATCACCAAAGTAGTAGTTCACGGCCGCCACGTTGACCTCGGCCGCCGCGCATATTTCACGAATCGTCGCCGACTCAAACCCCTTCTCGGCAAAAACGGGGCCAGCAGCTGACAAGATTCGTTCACGACTCGGTTCGCTCGACATCGTTGCTCCTCCCCCAAATTAAAACAAGCGTTTAAAACTATCATATCAAACAACTGTTTCATTCCAAGCAGTCATCCCCCCCAAGGTAAGGGGGGGCGGCTGGCAGCGGGAGAGATCGCCGGCGCAGCGTTGCGGGCCCCTGTCACGGGAGCGTGGCACCGAGCGATTGGAGGTCATCGCTGGCGACTGCCAGCATCCGTTGCAGCAGCAACTCGGCATCCAACTGGTCGGCATTTTCAACCACGCCGACAATCCCATTGCAGGGAGTCCCCCGATCCTCAGCTTGCTCGACGTGGGCCACAAAGTCTCGCACATCATCCGAGAGGCCCAGGGCCGTCGCCAGGTCCATTTGCCCGGCCATCAGTTCGTCGATCCGCCCGGGCCACCAGTCCGTATCGACCAGGGCAGGATTGAAGCGATTCACCAGGACCGTTTCCACCCCACCGGCATGCTGGTCACCGCGCTCGCCGGCAAATTCAACCAGCGGTTCATGCAGCCAGCGAAAGGCAAATTGCGAACACTCACTCTGGCGAAGCCCTTCCTGGATTGCTTCTCGATGAACAATCGAGCCATGGACATCGACCACGTAGAGGGCCCGCGGCTGCAGGGCGCGACAAACCGCATTGGCAAATCCTGTCACGTAACGCGTCAGCAGTTCCGGGGTAATGTCGACACTCATCCCAAACGGTAATCCCCAGGTCAGGTGCCCATAATCGACCGGTCGGACCAGGTGTAGCTCGGGAACTTCCTGGGCCAGTTGGCTAAGGACTCCATAACTTTGAATGGTATCGGTGGCCAGTGGCAAGTGGGGACCATGTTCTTCCACGGCCGTATCAACACTGAAGGCTACAATTTGACCTTCCTGCACTTCGCCGGCAGGACCAGCTGGCAGCTGAACAACCTCCAACTGGTCACTCACCTGGGTCCGTTGGCGGGTTCCCTGAAAGCAGGGAAAACACTCGCTAATGCGCGCCACCAGCGCTGTTTGGAGCGACTCGTCCATCGCTTCACGATAAAGTGGCGGCAGCACCAGCGGTCCCAGGGCCGCCAGTTCGCTGGTCGCAGTCGTTAATGAACAAATGGGCAAATGCCACGGTTGTTGGCCCAGTTTGCCCTGCAGGGCCGGCAAACTGTAACTAGTAACAAAGGGACCGCTGTTAATACGCTGGGGTAAATAAGAACTCAACTCGCTCATAGATCGACTCCCAAAACTAACAGAGAGCAACTACCGGCTGGAAGGTATCGCCGAAGTTGCTATGATTGTCAATTCAACGACCAGCAACTGCCGGCAGGCGCTGGCACCCTGGCCCTCGACTCACTGCAGGAGAGAAGATGTTTGAAACGCTAAAAATGGCACCACCGGACGCTATCCTGGGGTTGGCAGAGGCCTTTCGGCAAGACCCCAACCCGGAAAAAATTAATCTCAGCGTCGGCGTCTACAAGAACCAGGCGGGAACCACACCCATCCTGGATTGTGTCAAAGCGGCCGAAAAAAAATTACTGGCCGAGGAGACAGAAAAATCTTACCTCTCGATTGATGGCAGCCCGCAGTACGCGCAGCTGGTCAAGGAACTGTTGTTCGAGGGAACGATTGACCAGTCGCGGTTGGCGACGGTACAAGCTCCCGGCGGAACCGGGGCCCTGCGAGTGGCGGCGGAATTCCTCAGCAAGCGGTTGGACCTGAGGCGTATTTGGTGTAGCCGCCCAACCTGGGGAAACCACGTGAACATCTTCCAGGCGGCTGGCCTGGAAGTCGACTGGTATCCCTACCTGGACGACGATCAGCGGGGGCTCGACTTCGACGCCCTGCAAGCCACCATGAGTGAAATCCCGGCCGCTGACATCGTCTGCCTGCATGCCTGCTGTCACAATCCCAGCGGGGTCGACCCGTCAGCAGAGCAATGGCAGCGGATTGCCGAGATTGCCCAGCAGCAAAACCTCGTGATACTGCTCGACTTTGCCTACCAGGGATTTGGCAAAGGACTGCGCGAGGACGCAGCCTGCCTGAAACCACTGCTGGAGTCCGGTTGTGATTTGTTGATCTGCAATTCCTTCTCCAAGAACTTTGGACTCTACAGCGAACGCGTCGGTGCCCTGACGATGGTAGCGGCTACCCAAGAAGCGGCCAGTGCTGCCTTAAGTCATGTCAAATCGACGGTCCGTGCCAACTATAGCAATCCTCCCAAGCACGGGGCAGCGATCGTCACGACCATTCTCAACGACGACCAGCTCAAGACGCAGTGGCAGCAGGAACTGGCCAACATGCGCAACCGCATCAGCGATATGCGGCAGCGGTTTGCCCAGATCATGAACGACAAGAATGCGCCACGAGACTTCTCCTCCATCACGGAGCAATGCGGCATGTTCTCGTTTTCCGGGCTAAGCCAACTTCAAGTCGATCGCTTGCGCAACGAGTACTCAATCTACATCGTTGGCAATGGACGGATCAACGTGGCCGGCATCACAGACAACAACATCGAACGACTCTGCGACGCCATCCTCGAAGTGCTCTGATGTGCCCGCTGCCAGCTACTCCAGCCGGTAGCCCATCTCCAGGTATTCTTGCAACGCCGATTCTTCCAGGCCCGCGGCCTGCTCGAAACCGGACCGCGTCAGGGAAAATTCGCTCCCCATTTGATGCATGATAAAACCGGCCTCGCAGAGCTGCCGAAACCCGTCCAGGAATCGCAGCGTCACCTGCGGTTCCTGCCGGTTACGAAAGACCAGGAAACAGTCAGGTTCGATTTCCACGTAGACGGCTAGTAGACGCTTAGGCGATTCAACTTCCTGGTTCGTCCCCTTGATCTCCAGGATACCACGCTCCCCGGCTGCGCAGAGAATCGCCTGAGCTTCACCGGTCAAATCAGGTACCAGGGCGGCGGATTCACCCCGTGGCTGCGCCAGCACATTTCCACACAAGCGGGCAAACGCCAGAATGGTCGGTAAACCGCTGAGCAGTTCTTCCAGTTCGCCGGAACTGCCACCTGATTGACTCAAAAATCTCGGTAAAGTCATCCCTCGATCCCCTGCTGTTGCCGGCCCGTCGGTTGCGCCGGCGGGAGTTCTTTTACCCTAGAGTGCCGCACCCGGGCTGTCTAGCCGGACCGGTCGCCAGCCGGCAGCCGCTGGGACTGTGGCAAAAAGACAACAGCTGTGGTGAATTGGCAACAGGCGGGTGCGGGAGCAACGAGTGCTGGTAAATCGTAAACCTCTGTCATCACACGACTTAGAAATTCAACTCGATTTTCAGGCCAGGGCGGCACTGCAGATGCAGCTAAGAGTGACTTTGCGCCCCGCAAGCGCAACCCAGATCGATCTCCCGTCTATCCCCTCTCTGAGGAGTGGCACCTTGGCAAAATCCAAATCGAAGTCATCTAAGTCGACCGACCGAACCAGCCTCAACGGCACAAAGAGTGCTGGGCAGTCCGTGAACGGATCAAAGCCGGCAAAGGCCGCCTTCAAGAAACTGACAGCGGGCCAAACGGGATCTTCCAGCAACACGGACGATCCGATTCGGATGTACTTAATGCAGATGGGACAAATTCCCATGCTCACGCGGGACGAGGAGATTTCTGCGGCCAAGGCCATCAAGCGAACACGCCGACGTTTTCGTGAGAACATGCTGGCCACCGATTATGTTTTACAGGGTGCTGCCAGCCTGCTGGAACAGGTGCAAGATGGCAAGCTGCGACTGGATCGCACGATCGAAGTTTCGGTCACTAACACCAAGGAAAAAAAGAACATCCTGCGACGCCTGACTCCGAATCTCAAGACACTGCAACACCTCTTGTCGAGGAATTCACACGACTACCACGTGGCCATCAACAAGCGCCATACCAAGTCGCGGCGACGGCAAGCCTGGAAGAGACTGGTCATGCGACGCAACAAGGCTGTCCGTCTAATTGAAGAAATGAAACTTCGTACCAACCGTCTGCAACCCCTGTTCGACAAGCTCTGTGACATCAACAGTCGCATCCAAGCGCTCAAGCAGCAACTTTCCTCCGGCCACGTCAATGAACACGGCCTGCCAGTCAACACGATGGAATTACGGGAAGAACTGCGCCACCTGATGCGCAGCACTTTCGAGAGCCCGGCCACCTTGAATCGTCGTATTCACAGGACTAAATCGTTGCAACAGCATTACGATGTGGCCAAGCAACACTTGTCTGCAGGTAATTTGCGACTGGTCATTTCGATCGCCAAGAGGTACCGCAACCGTGGCCTGAGCTTCCTGGACCTGATCCAGGAAGGAAACACGGGCCTGATGCGAGCGGTCGACAAGTTCGAACATGAGCGCGGGTACAAGTTTTCAACCTACGCCACCTGGTGGATTCGCCAGGCTATCACGCGGGCCATTGCGGACCAGAGCCGTACCATCCGGGTGCCCGTTCACATGATTGATACGATGACGAAAGTCAGGAATGTAAGTCGGCACCTGCTGCAGGAGCTGGGACGTGAACCAACGACCGAAGAAATCGCCGCCCATGCCGGTTTGTCGATAGATGATACCAGCTGCATTCAGAAAATGTCGCGGCAACCTCTCTCGCTCAATCAATCGGTCGGCGACTATGACGACAGCCACTTTGGAGAATTCCTGGAAGATCATCGCACCGACGATCCGCTTTACGAAACCCAGCAAAAGGCTCTCAAGAGTCGGCTCGACGAAGCCCTGCAGGGACTCAATTACCGGGAACGTGAAATTCTTCGGCTCCGTTTTGGGCTGGCCGATGGCTACACCTACACGCTGGAAGAAGTGGGCAAGATCTTTTCCGTGACACGCGAACGCGTTCGCCAGATCGAATCCAAGGCAGTCCGAAAACTGCAGCAACCCTATCGCCGCAATACGCTGGCCGGCTTTCTCAATGGTGTCGATGTGACACTCTTGCAGGGCAGCAACGAGAGTACCTTCAGTTAAGCTAATCAGCGATGGGGAAGTTCCACGCGTTGCAAAACCTGCGATGTCGCCTGGGATTTGTTCAGCACGTAGAAGTGCAACCCGGCAATCTCCTCGTCCACCAGGGCCTGCACCTGCGCACTGGCAAACTCAACGCCCACTTGGAACTGCCACTCGGGATCATCCTGCTCGGCCAATCGTTGCACGAAAGCAGCTGGCAGCTGGGCACCACAGAGGGCCGTGATCCGCTTGATCGGGGCCAGGTTCGTAACCGGCAAGATGCCGGGAACCAGTGGCACTTCAATACCCGCCTGCTGGTAACGGTCCCGGAAGCGAAAAAAATCTTGCTGGTCGTAGAATAACTGCGTGAGAACCACGTCCGCCCCAGCCGCCACTTTCCGTTTCAGGTTTTCCAGATCGGCAGCCGGACTTGCCGCTTCCTGGTGCATTTCCGGGTAACCAGCCACGGCAACACCAAAGTGGGGAAACTCACCCCGTATCAACTCGACCAGCTGGTTGGCATAACGAAAACCACCAGGTTGGGGCAGGAAATGATCTTCTCCCTGCGGTGGATCTCCCCGTAAGGCCACGATGGCGTCGATCCCGCGTCGCTGAGCCTCCAGCAGGTAGCCGCGGAGATCCTCCTGCGTAGCGCCCACGCAGGTCAGGTGAGAAGCCACCGGCACCTGGAACTGCTCCTTCACCCCCGTCACAACATCCAGTGTCTTGGCCCGCGTGGAACCACCGGCTCCATAGGTACAGGTCACGTAGCTCGGCTGAAACTGCATCAACTGCTCGACATGTCGAAACAGCGCACGGTCTCCCGCTTCGGTCTTGGGAGGGAATAACTCGAAAGAAAGCCCGAACTGCTGCGGGCCATAAACGGTATTAAGCATTTTCAGTAGGTGTCACCATGATTTCCCAGCGGATCAAAACTCCCGGGACCGACCGGCAAGTCGACCTGGGAAACAACATCTCATGATAAGAGAGATTGACCGTTTCCCCAAGTCACCCCCCGCCGGCTCGCTACCGTTGGTCAGGCGTTTGCCTGAGATGCTTGGAGGGAAACTGTTTTGCCTCTAAACTGGGGCCTACTTCAAGGCATTTACAGCGACCCGATGAAAGTGGCCCATGACACTCTACCTGGCAGAAGGTTCGCCAACTCACGAGCTGAGTGAAGAGGATCTGAATGATTGCCTGCAGCGCGTCTTGCAGCAACTCGGTCCGCGGCAACGGGTGCTGGCGGTCCCTCCCGACTTTACCCGTTTTCATAGCCAGGCCGGACCGCTCACCTGCTTTGCCCACCGCTACTATGGCGAGCGGCTGGTCGACGTGATGCCCGCCCTCGGAACCCATGCTCCCATGACCGCCGAGCAACTAGCGCGGATGTTTCCCACTCTGCCCGCCTCGCTGGTACGCGAGCACCGCTGGCGCGAAGACGTGGTGACGATTGGCGAAGTGCCGGCCGAACAGGTGAGCGAGTTTACCGAGGGGATTTGGACCAAGTCCTGGCCCGCCCAGCTCAACAAGCTGCTCTGGGAGGGGGAGCATGACCTGATCCTCTCGATCGGGCAGGTCGTTCCGCACGAAGTGGTGGGGATGGCCAATTACAACAAGAACATTTTCATCGGCACCGGGGGGGCGCGGGGGATCAATGAAAGCCATTTCATTGGCGCCGCCTACGGCATGGAACGGATGATGGGGCGGGCCGACACACCACTGCGCAAAATCCTCAACTATGCCCAGGATCATTTTTGCCAGCACTTACCCCTGCTCTACGTCCTGACGGTTGTCGGCAGCGACTCGCATGGTCAGCTGGTGACGCGGGGAATTTTTATCGGTGATGATCACGACTGTTTTGAGCAAGCCTCTGAACTGTCGGTGCAAGTGAACTTTACGCAACTGGAAGAAGAGCTTTCGCGGGTCGTGGTCTACCTCGACCCGGACGAGTACCACAGTACCTGGCTGGGGAACAAGGCCGTCTACCGGACGCGGATGGCTATTGCGGACGGAGGTGAGCTGCTGGTGCTGGCACCTGGTGTCAAATCCTTCGGTGAAGATGCACAGATCGACCAGTTAATTCGCCGTTACGGTTACCGGACCACGCCGCAGATCATGCAGTTGATGGAGGAGCATGAAGACTTGCAGGAGAATTTGTCGGCGGCGGCCCACTTGATTCACGGGTCTCCCGAGAACCGCTTTACGGTCACCTACTGCCCGGGTCACTTGTCGGCCCAGGAAATCGAAGGGGTCGGCTACCAGTATGCCGATCTGGGTGAGCAGTTAAGCCGTTACGATCCGGCTCGGCTGACCGACGGTTGGAACACGGGCTCCGACGGTGAGCGGTTCTTCTTTATCCGTAACCCGGCGCTCGGCCTGTGGGCCCAGCAGGATCGGGTCGGCTAGGCTCTGTCCGCGGCAGGCGGTTGTTTCCTACCGGGAAATCCAGCACAATGGCATAAGTCATATCAGAAACGGTCACACGAATTCTGACTAAAGGAAATCGTCATGCGTCACTGGTTATTCGCGGCCCTTTTGGCAATCCTGTTCAGCAGCATGACGGAGCCGGCGGCCGCGCAGCGACTGCGACGACGTGCCCCGGCGCCCCTACCGACCCCGGTTCCGCTGTTCGACGGCCAGTCGCTCGCTGGCTGGGTAACCGCCAAGGGAGAGCCGGTCACCGCGGGCTGGGAAGTGGTCGATGGCATGCTGCATCTGAAGGAGCGGAGCACGAGCATTTACAGCGAGATCGGAAGAGCACACG
>JAYGDG010000798.1:0-2863 GCA_046583015.1 Pirellulaceae bacterium
GTCAAGGATGGCAAATCGGCCGTCCGCTGGATCCGGGCCCATGCCAGCGAGCACGGGATCGACCCGGATCGCCTGGCCGCCGGTGGCGGTTCGGCCGGAGGTCACGTGGCAGCAGCCACGGCGACGGTTCCTGGACTTGATGAAGAGGGAGAAGATCTTTCGACCAGTTGCCGCCCCAACGCACTGGTTCTCTTCAATCCGGTCTACGACAATGGCCCCCAGGGCTATGGATTCGCTCGCGTGGGCAAGGAAAAACGTTACCGCGAAATCTCTCCCATCGACAACATTCGAAAAGGCACCCCGCCAGCGATTGTCTTTCTTGGGGACATGGATTCGCTGATTCCTGTGGCAACGGCGGAGCGTTACCAGAAACTAATGCAGAATATTGGCAGCGAGTCGGTACTGCACATTTACAAGGGTCAGGCCCATGGTTTCTTTAACATCAGGAAAGGTGGCCAAAAGATCTTTGACCAGACCATGCAACAAACTGACCATTTCCTGACCAGACTCGGATACCTCAAAGACCGTTAAGGGTCGAGGTTCCAGGTCCAGGTAATCTTGCCCTAAAAACCTTTTTCCCGGATATACGACATGCACAAGAACATCATCGCACTCCTGCTGTCCACGCTCCTGCTCCCTTCGCTGGCCCAGGCAGCCAAGCCCAACATCGTCTACATCATGGCCGACGAACTCGGCTATTACGAAACCTCTTACATGGGCAGCACCACGATCCAGACACCCCGGATTGATCAACTGGCCCGACAGGGAATTCAGTTTACCCAGGGACTGGCCGGCTCGGCCGTTTGCGCCCCGACGCGCTGCTGCTTCCTGACCGGCAAGCATAGTGGACATACCTCGGTCCGGATCAATGGAGGTGGCACACCGCTGCGAGCCGAAGAGATTACCATCGGGACAATTCTTAAGAAGGAAGGCTATGCGACTGCCGGCTTCGGCAAGTGGGGCTGTGGGGGTCGCGGATCAACAGGCGTTCCGGAAAAGCACGGTTTTGACCTTTTCGTCGGCTACTACGACCAAGTGCATGCCCACAGCTACTATCCTCCGTACATTATCGAAAACAGCAAAGAGCTTCTGCTCAAGGGAAACCAGGGCGGCAGCTCCGGCACCAACTATTCTCATTACGTAATCGTCAATCGAGCCAAGCAGTTTATTCGCGAAAACAAAGACAAGCCTTTTTTTCTGCTACCTGCCCATCACTCCCCCACATGGCATCTTCGATATTCCCGACAACGACCCGGCCTGGAAACTCTATAAAGACAAACCCTGGTCCGAACAGGCACGGCGCTATGCTGCCATGGTCAGCATGGTGGACCGGCAAGTGGGCGACATTGTCGATCTCTTGAAAGAATTGAAATTGGATAAAAACACGATCGTCTTTTTCAGTGGCGACAATGGTGGCAACGATTATTTCGCCGATCGCGATCACCCGCGCGGTTTCCATGGGGCCAATGTCCATCCCAAAACGGGCGTCCAGTTCCGCGGACGGAAGGGGAATCTTTACGAAGGGGGACTGCGGATTCCGGCCCTGGCCTACTGGCCTGGAAAGATTAAGGCGGGACAAGTCAGCGACCATCTCTGGTACTTTCCCGACGTCATGCCGACCGTCGCCGAGTTGACCGGTGCCACCACGCCCAAAGACATTGACGGCCTCTCTTTCGTACCGGAACTGCTCGGATCAGCAGCCGCCGGCCGCCAGCAGGGAAAACACAAGTACCTGTACTGGGAAATCGGCAGTCAAACGGCTGTCCGCATGGATAACTACAAACTCTATCGCGGAGCTCCCAACCGCCCGTGGGAGTTATATGATCTTAATAGCGACATTAGTGAAAGCAAGAATCTAGCCGATGCCAAAAGTGAAATCCTTGAAGAGATGAAGAAACTGGCTGCCGAGGCTCATCAACCGGCCGTCGAAGGGACCTTTTCCGACACGGTCAATCACGAGAAAGACCGCCAGGCAAAATGGGGCTCAACCCGGCCTCCCAGTCGCCCTGGAAAAACCAATCGGTTTGATACAAAAGGGGTGATTCCCCAGAAGACCTACAAGCTCATTCGAGCCAGCAGCGAAAGCCGTGGCAACCAACGACTGGCCCTGCATGCTTTTGACGGTCGCCCCGCGACCCACTGGCACACCAATTACAGCCCACAACCAGCCAAGCATCCCCATGAACTGGTCATCGACCTGGGCAAGGAGTGCACGATCAGCGGCCTGCATTACCTGGCCCGACAGGATGGTGGCTGGAACGGCGCGGTTAAGGACTGCCAAATCTACATTACCAGCGATCTTGAGAAGTTTGGCGACCCGGTCGCCAAGCCGGTCTTCAAAAAATCCCGGCAGACACAGCGGACCAAGTTTGCGAAAACAACTGGCCGTTATGTCAAGCTGGTCATTACCAGCGAGGTCAACGGAGGCCCCTGGGCCTCGATCTCCGAGTTGGGTTTCGTGGGAAAGTAACTGCCCGATTGAACGAATCAATTCATTAAACCACCACAATAATTCTTTCACTACCAGCGCAAAGAGGCTAGGATAACGACCACTTCACGCCATTGATCCAGCGTCCTGGGCGGGAGAAAATCAATTCATGGCAAAGCAACACTACCCACACCGGCCTCAAACAGGTTACACCCTGCTAGAAGTTCTCGTCATCTGCTCGGTCCTGGGCATCCTCTGGGCCCAGTTGATGCCGACACTCGGCTCGCTACGGGAAAATGCTCGTCGACAATCTTGCGGCAACAATCTCAAGCAACTGGGAATCGCCTTTCACAACTACCACGAGACTTACAAGAGACTGCCGCCCAACGGCCTTTATTTCTGGACCAGGCAGTCAAGAAATGGCTATACCTGGCA
>JAYGDG010000742.1:0-2260 GCA_046583015.1 Pirellulaceae bacterium
CCGACGCCACTTAATTTCAAAGGTCCCTGGAACCGCCGGTACGGTGCGGCTCGTCGGTACATCTGCAGCATTCAACATGCTCGTTGCACCAGTTGCGAGCGCGGTGGTTACGGTTCCTTGTAGAAGAACCTGCAGGGCGTCACGGCGAGTAACACTGGTTGTGTTGAACATCGATGGGACCTCCGTAAGAATGTGATCTGGGGCTGGTTCCCCTATAGGATAAAGCATCCAACTGGCAAATAAAGAGGTTCGCGGCATGTCAGACGATTTATTGTTTAAGTCCGCTATGCTACTGGAAAAAATTAACCAACACGGTCAGACTAGATCAGCCGCTGAATTGTTGTTCGAAGTAAGAAGAGATCGTTCATGATACGACTTGCACTTGTTGGTGACGGTGAGCGGGCCGACCAGTTGATCAGCCTGGTCCCTCGGATCGAAGATGCCGAGGTGACGGTCCGCGCAGCGTCTGTGGATCAACTGCTGGCCGACGAGAATACTACCTTTGACGCGGTGATCCTCCTTGCCACAGCAGGGACGGGTGATTGCGAGCAGCTTGCCAGTGCGGGCAAGCATTTGCTGCTTCCCATCAGTAGCCAGCTTTCCACCGAGGCAATTCAAGCTCTCGGTGATCAATGTCAGCAGCAGGGAGTCTGCCTGATGGCCGGTGGTACGGATCGGCTCGTGCCAGCGCTGCAGGCAACGTGGCAAAGCCTGGCTGCTGGGGAACTGGGTAAACCAGGACTGGTTCGCTTGCATCGCTGGTCGACTGTCGGGTCAGCGGGGGTGGCGGTAACCGATGATTTGTTGCGAGACTTGGATTTGGTCTTGAATGTTTGCCAGGCCTTACCAACAGAGGTCTACGCGGTTGCGCGTAGCGTACTGGGTGCTGCAGAGCCGGATTATCTGCAAGTTCACCTCGGGTTTGACAGTGGTGCTATGGCACTGATTGACCGATCCAGTACGTTGCCACCTGGTGACGGCTATTTTTCTTTTTCGGTGATCGGTTCGTCCGGGGCTGCCTATGCCGATGACCATCTCAACAAGCAGTTGGTTTTCCGTGGCGAGCATCCGGTTGCGGTCGGTACGGGCAGTGACGACCTTGCCGCGGTCGCAGATATCCAGGAATTTTGCCGTGCGATCCAGCAACAGCGGTCAGCGGCGGTCAGCGGTGCTGACTGGCTGGCAGCGGCCAAGATTGCCAAGGCGGTCAGCGAGTCAATTGCCAGTGGCTCGGCGGTCAGTATTGCGGGAGGGAGACCATCATGACCGCTGAAAGCACGGGAAAATTTCGCTGCGCGGTGGTCAGTGTTGTGAAACATGGCTATGTCCCCCGGGGCGTTGCTGCTCATCCGCGTTTTCAGCTGGTGGTCGTGGCAGACGATGCTGATCAGCCTGACTGGGTTCACGAGCGAAACCAGGCCTTTGCCGATGAATTTGACATCCCCTACGTCAAGAACGTTCAGCAGGCCTTGCAGGATTACGACGTGCAAGTGGCAGTCGTTAGCTCGGAAGCAGAGCGACATTGTGATCTTAGCATCCGGGCTGCCGAGGCCGGTATCCACGTCGTTCAGGATAAACCGATGTCGACCAGCATTTCCGAATGCGATCGGCTAGTGGCAGCCGTTGAGCAGAGCGGTGTGAAATTCCTGATGTGGAATCGGAATTACCTGCCGGCCTTGCTGCACGCCCGGCAAGCGATCGAAGAGGGACAGATTGGCCAGCCTTACGCGATCCATGTCGATTTCTATTTTGCCAAGGATTCTGGACCGCCGAAGGGGAGCCGGGCGGACGGGGAGCCTGTCACCAGTTGGCTGGACCATCAAATTGCAGCGCATGTCACCGGAGCCGATGGCGGCGTGGGGCAGGAGCCAATGGGTGAATTAAAAATCGAGGGAATTTATCCGCTCGGGTACATCCAGTTCCTGTTAGGAGCCAGGGTACAACGTGTCTTTGCCCGCACCACGGCTCATTTTCACCAGGTGAATGTGGATCATGACGTGGAAGATTTGGCTACCGTGACCCTGGAAATGGAGCAGGATATCCTGGGAACGCTCTGTATTGGTCGCATCGGTGCCGCCAGCCATCCGGACATTGGTGAGATCAAGATCCACGTGTTAGGAAGCCAGGGAGCGCTGGTCATTAGCGAGGCGCGACCGGAAGTCGCCATTTATTACCGTGGTCAGCCGGCCGAAGAGTTTCGGCATCGACGGGTTGGAATGGATAACGATTACCTGCTAATGGAGAACTTTGCCCAGGCAAT
>JAYGDG010000893.1:0-5090 GCA_046583015.1 Pirellulaceae bacterium
TTGCTTCTTTGCCAGCGATTCGACCCATTTCACCGCTTGCGCCTTCTCAACTGGAGCCAACTCATCGATCGCCTTAAGGACTCCGGCAACTTCTCCTTTGTGGTTTGCGGCACCGACCTGTTCGGCCAGCTGTCGCAGAAAGAGATCCCCCGCCTGAGACTTGCGAAACTCAGCATCGGCACCCAACGCTTCAAAGACAGCACCGCCATCGCGCGCCAGTGAACTGAAGATGGCCAGCCTCATCCAGGGGTCATGACCATCCTGGATCGCCAGTCTCTGAAGCGCTTCACGGCGAGCTGTCGAAATGAGCTCGCCAAGCGTAAAGGCAAGCTGGTAGCGTACCTGAAGGCTATAATCTCCGGTCATCGACAGTACCAGGGCCTGCAAAGCGGGCGAATCATCGAGGTACGGTTCGGCCAGAAGCAAAGCGTGGCGTCGAACGTCTGGCGACACATCATCCAGGGCCGCCCTGCAGTGACTGTCTGTCAACGCCCCCTGGCTCAGCAGCCCGTACAAGGCAAGTAAGCGTCCCTGCGCTGACTTGCCTTCCCTAGCCAACTCCACGAGTGGCGCGACGGCTGCGCGATCCATCCGTTGATACAACAGGCGCGAGGCTGTATCTCGGTGCCAGCCATTACGATGATCCAGCAACCCCACGAGTTGGGCTGTCGACCGGCCTCCTATTTTCGGCAATTTCCTGCCGTTACCAGCGTCACGGACGATCCGGTAAATGCGTCCCTTCTGAACCCCTGAGCTGACCGTCAGATGCTTAACGATCTCTGGCGGTAGCGCCAGGGCCGTTTCGATTAACTCACGGTGCATGTCAGCCACGTACAGGTTCCCATCCGGTCCGTTTATTAGTTCCACCGGTCGAAACCAGTTATCCCTGGAGGCGAGGAATTCAACTTTTAGGTCCCCACGCTGAGCACTTTTCTGAAGGCCGTTGCCGGTGAGCGTAGCCCGATGCACAAGGTTATTGGAGACTTCTCCAACAAACAGGTTCCCGCGATACTCTGCGGGCCATGCATCGCCTCGGTAAACCACGATCCCCGTCGCCGCCGTAAAGAAACCACCCACGGTTCCGCCCTCGGCCGAGCCGCGATATTTCCCGTCCACTCGAAGCTGAGTTCTCAGCACACGCCACGGTTCCAGGGGACTGCGACGACGCAGTTCTGTAAACTTACCGTCCGCAGCGATATTCACTTCGGCCGCCTCGGCAACCAGGTAGGGATTACGCGTGATGTACCGGGACTCGTACATGATTTGTTTGAAGGGATCGCTATTGCGACAGGTAAACATCCTGCCCCAGTCATCGAAGGCCAGGCCGTGCTGGCCGGCACCGCTAGTCGCTGTCATGTGGTAGCTGCGAGGATCGAACTGGAAGCCACGGTTACGCACGTCCAGCGCCGCCTGTTTCGGATTGAGCACTGATCGCACCAGCCCTCCAGAGAAACTCGTACACAGATGAAACTGGCGATCGATACCCCACCGAATGGAATTGAGTCGAGCCCCTCCCCCGCGGTTCTCAGAGATCGCGAATCCAGTGAAGATTTTCTTGCGCACGTCTGCTCGACCATCCCCGTCTGTATCTTTACAGAACAGAACATGCGGGGCAGACGCCACGAAAATCCCTCCGTCGTAACAGGCGACGGCTGTAGGTGAGTCAAGCTGGTCCACGTAAACGCTTGACTGATCAAACACGCCATCGTCATCCGTATCTACCAGCCGCCGCACAGACCCTTTTCGGACGATTTTCCAGCCTGCATGCTCGTGGTTGTACTCGGGAAATTCCACGACAAACAGGTGACTGTTCTCATCGAAGGCCATCGCGATCGGATCTCGCACCAGCGGTTCGGAGGCCACCAGTTCAAGCCGAAACCCGGGCCGAGCCTGGACGGCTTGGCGGGCCTGCTCCAGGCTGCGGGGTTTCAGCTGCGGCAATTCCGCTTTGAAGTCAGCACCTTCCAGTGGATTATCCTTTTCTTGGGCCCCCAGCCAGCCTCCACCAAGTAGCAGAAGTACCAAGACACCAGTTACGTATTTTGCGCGTCGCCAACCGATCGTGCTGTCTCCTCGGTTAAAATCAGTTAATTCCCACGTATTACGATTCTGGTATATTACACAAAAATCATACCCCGTCATAATTTCCCGCTTCCGTTTCCCGGCCAGTCGGCCGGCCTATACGCCCATTGCGCAAGGTTCATTTCATGCTTGGGATTGGCTATGCAGACTGGGCCGCCATCGCCACTTACCTGGTGATCGTGACGGCCGTCGGACTCTGGGCAGGCCGACAGGTCCAGGGGATGCGTGATTTCGTGATGCCGCGCACGTTTGGCAAGCTGTTCATGATAATGCACTCTTTCGGGACAGCGACCCATTCGGACCAGGCCGTGACCGTGGCGTCGAAGTGCTATACCAGCGGCCTGTCGGGAATTTGGTACCAGCTTCAATGGTTGTTTGCCACTCCCTTTTTCTGGTTGATCGCCCCGATGATGCGGCGTTTCCGCGCCATCACGATGGCCAACGTTTTCGAGCTGCGCTACAACCGCTCGGTAGCCTACCTCTTCGTCGCGGTCGGGCTCCTCAAGTTCACGGTCAACCTGGGACTGATGCTGTGGGGGACCAGCGCCGTGATCGATGCCTGCAGCGGGGGGCAGTTGCCCGCGCGGTAACTGGTCGTGATCATGACCGTGCTGTTTGTCAGTTACGGACTGGTGGGGGGTCTGCGTGCTGCCATCGTCACCGACTTTATCCAGGGCATCCTGGTCATTGTCTTTTCCTTCATCCTGCTGCTCCCGCTTCTCAATACACTTGGCGGCTGGTCGAACGTGCAGGATACCGTCCTGGCCCTGAAGGATTCCCCGGACTTCCTGAGCCTGGCGAATCCCAACATCACGATTTTCTATATCGTCATGATTTCGCTGAATGCTTTCCTGGGAGTGGTCGTCCAACCCCAGAACCTCGGCGTCTGCGCGGCCGGCAAGACGGAAATCGAAGGTGCCGTCGGATTTATGTGCGGCACGATGCTGAAGCGGTTTTGCACCGTCGCCTGGGCCATGACCGCGATGGCTGCCGTGGCCCTGTATGGAACGCGCGGCACCGTCATTGAGAATCCCGACGAGATCTACGGGATGGTCGCACGGGAGTTCCTTCCTGCTCTGATGCCCGGACTCCTGGGGATTTTCATAGCCTCGCTGCTGGCCACCGTGATGGGATCCTGCGACTCCTTCATGGTTTCCGCCTCGGGGCTGGTCGCCGAAAACCTGTACCGCCCCCTTTTTCCAGACAAGTCCCAACGCCACTACCTGCGGGTAGCACGGATTTCCGGATTGATCGTAGTCGCCAGCGGCCTGGCCTTTGCCTACTGGCTGGGGGACACGAACCGCGGCGTCGTGGGAGGACTCGAGGTACTCTGGAAGATCGGCGCCATGATGAGCGTGGCATTTTGGATGGGGGTCTTCTGGCGAGGAGCTACCTCCGCGGGCGCCTGGGCTGCCACGCTGACCGCCTTCCTGATCTGGCTCGTTACCAGCCAGCCGATCGGCGCCCACTGGTTGGCTGGCATCCCGCTAGCCCACGACTGGGGGATGGTAACTGAAAAGGTAGTCGATGGCTCCACGGTCATGGCGGTCGTGCTCCCCTGGCAAATGGTTTTTTACCTGGTCGGATCACTACTGGCCGGTATCGTCGTCAGCCTGCTGACCCAGCCTTCGACTGACCGCAAAGCCCGGCATGAAGCCAGGCTCGACCAGTTCTATTCCCTGCTCCGGACTCCGGTGCTGGCAGGCGAAGAGCCGCCTGGCCCCTGCCAGTTACCCGAGGGAGTAACGCCCAGTCCGCGCAATGTTTTCCTGCCGCAGACACGTCTGGAAATACCCATTCCCGGGCGTCGTGCCATCCTCGGTTTCAGTGCCGGCTGGGCCTGTGTCATTGCCCTGCTCGCCGGCATATACTGGTTCATTGCCAAGTAATTCGCCCGCCGATAAGGATTCTGCTCGATGACGAATGACAGCTCGCCCACAAGCCGACCCAACATCCTGTTGTTTATCCCGGACGGCATGCAGGCCGCTCCGATCGGCCCGGAGAGCCAGTGCCACACCCCAAATTTTGACCGACTGTCAGCGCGGGGAGTCAGGTTTGAGCGTGCCCACACCACTTGCCCCACTTGTTCGCCAGCGCGCGCCAGCCTGATGACCGGCCTGCTGCCTCATAACCATGGAGTGCTGGAGGTTGAACACTGTCGCGACGATGATCAGTGTGTCCTGCGAACTGACAAACCCCACTGGGCCCCGCAACTGGTCGAGGCAGGCTATCGTACCGGTTACTTCGGAAAATGGCACATCGAAAGAACCAACCAACTCGAAGACTTTGGCTGGCAGACTTACCGATTCAAGGACAACAAGTTTATTCGCCACATGGGAAAAGGGGATGAGGGACCGCTGGCGGAAATCGACGAAAGCCTCTCCAGGCACGTGACTGGCCCGGATGGCTACAACACGATTCTCCATTATGCCGCTACCGAAACGCCACCCGAGGAGCGTTATCCGGGCGTCTCTCTGAAACAGACGCAGGACTTTCTCACCGATTGCCTCGACGACGATCAGCCCTGGTGTTGTTGCATCAGTTTCACCGAGCCGAATGAGGCCTTGCTGGCCAGCCACGAGGCCCTGGCCCACTACGACATCGACACTATCCAATTGCCGGCAAATTTGCACGACGATTACACCAATCGACCTAACCTTTACCGGCGCGTGCAACAGGTGTTTGAAAACGTCACGGACCAGGAGTGGAAGGAAGCCATCGCCTGCTACTACGCACGAATCACCGAATTGGACAAGATCGTCGGAGCCATCTACGACCAGCTTGAAGAAGCCGGGGCCTTGGAAAACACGATTGTTATCATGGTCGCCGATCATGGACGCTATGTCGGCTCACATGGTTTTGATGCGCATAACTTCGGTGCTTTCGAAGAAATCTACAACATTCCGCTGATCATGGCCGGTCCCGGCATCGAGCAAGGGGCCACCTCGCAGGCCCTGGTCGGCATCCACGACCTCTATCCAACAATCCTCGAGCTGGCGGGTGCCAGC
>JAYGDG010000037.1:0-1758 GCA_046583015.1 Pirellulaceae bacterium
GGCAGTAGTTCTTGAGAAAGGGCTGGATTTCGCGAGCGAAGTCGGCGTCGGCAGCCAACAAGCTGCCGGCAGAAAGGGCGATTGTCAGGATTCCGATGCGGAGAACAGTTTGCATTACTTCTTCTCCTTCTTCTCGGCATCCAATTTTATCTGAAGGGCCTCGGTAATTTCGGTCCGTGTACGAGTGAGGCGGGGACCCTGCCGAAGTACAAGTCGTAAGCCAACATGCGGAGTCTGCGTTCCAGTGAAGGCATTACGAAAAGCCACGTGCAGGTACTCGGGTGGACTGCACCAGGAACCTCCACGTGAAATCCGATGGCGCGAGCTGCGTGGATCGGGTAGAGACTGGTCGTTCGGATCGGTGCCTGCTATCAGTTGCTCGGTGTAATAGGTACTGCACAGTTCGGCCAGGTTGCCGCGCATATCGTGGATCCCCCACGCATTAGGCAGGTACTGGCCAACAGGTGCAAAAGCACGGCCGTAGCCGTCGTCCGCTTCCTGGTTGGCGTAGACATAATGCACGATTTCGCGGTCGTTATACAAATTACGGTCGGCAAAATTGCCGTACTTGCCAAGGTCCTCAATGGTGCAGGGATAGCCCGCCCGGGTATCTGCCCGGCAGGCATATTCCCACTCCGCTTCGCTAGGATAATCGTAGCTCCAGCCGCTGTACGCCAATCCCTGGTCAGCCCCGTACTGTTGCCATTTCACCAGTTCCGGGACAATCCTGTCGGGACTGCCAATGCTCGGGGGGAGGAATTTGGCGAACTTTTTGCCGAGCTTTTGTCCGCCCGCATTAAAGAGGTTAGCCTCGTCCCCCAGGGTTTCGTACTTCCCGATCCAGAAACCCTTGGAGATGGTGACTTCCACCGGCTGGGCATCCTCGAAGGTCTTGTCCCCCATCAGGTAAGTTGCGGCTGGACACCAGATGAAGCAGAAACCATTGCGATCGACCCACTGGTCGCCTGCGAAACGACCTTCACGCAGCACTTCGGGAGGCGCGCAGACCCTGGCGGCCTTGTGCTTGAGTTCAAAGGTGACATCACGGGGTGTGACAGTGTAGCCGAGCTTGTCGATGCGTGGAGGCAGTGGCCTGCCTGTTTGCAGGGATTTGATCAATTCAGCGGCCATGACGGTGCCGTACTGGGGAGCTTTCAGGCTGGGGTGGAAGGCTCCCTTGCCGGGGTAGAAACTGGAAAACAACTCGCCACGGAAGAGACCGGCGGCTCCACCGAAAAGGTCTGCTGTCGATTTTCCGGACTTGGCCTGGTCGTCGATCCCGAGACAGTCGATCACCACCATGTTGGCCCGCGCGACATTTCGACTGAGCTTCTCGGATAACCTCTCCAGGCTGAGCGATGGCTTGTCTTCCGGCTGGGCTCGGCCCAGATTCGGATCGCGGGCTGGCGGGATCACCTGGTAGCCACCGATTTTCATCGAGTGACAGAGGCGTTTGCCGTCCTGACTCTTCTCCGTCTCGAGCCGACCACAGTAATAGAAGACGCTGACTCCCATGGTCGGTATACTGCGAACCCATTTTTCGTAAGTGACCCCGTCCGTCTGGGGAGCATTTCCGATGACCGTGACCAGAAAGCCCTTTGCCTGGAGGGCTTCTTGAAGCTTGTTGATCTTTTCGACGTGTGCCTTGATACCGCTGGCGTTGACCAGTAGTGCCCGACGATGCTCGGTCCAGTTGGCCGGCGCGGCTGCCCCGGGAAGTGAACCACAGACCAGGCAGAGAAAGATGGCAGTGAGCAG